>JBDOMX010001119.1:0-4176 GCA_039831615.1 Planctomycetaceae bacterium | reverse complement strand
GTCCTGTTCGACCGTTTCATGGAGATGGAGGGTGGGGGCTGAGAATGCGACCCCTTGATTGTGCACCCGCAGCCAGCCCGCGTCTGGACTTCGGCCTCAGCCCGAACAGAGCCAGCAGGCTGCGGAAGTGACGATCTCACCGCTCAGAATGGCGTCGCAGTCGTTGCCGATGCACGCGGCATGGTTTCGGAGTGACATGTCGGGGATGTCGACTTCGAGGTAGTAAATTCGTGAGAAGTGATTACGTCAATGATCGGCTGATAGAGGAAACACGCATGAGTAAGGCCAAAGGGCAGTTGAAGTTTGCGATGGCGATGCTGTGGTTTCAAGTGGTACTCGCTGGGCTCGTTGTGATTGGCAGTTTCTTTAAGGACGATACGGGTAGAGAGGTGGGCTTTTGCACGGCGTTTTTAGGCGTTAGTGCGGCTGCCCAGATCAACCTGATGCAGGTGTCGAACTTCCTCAAACAATCACCGAAAAGCGACGAAGACCAACCGGATGCTCCGTCGGATTAGTGCGGCCAACTGCCCCCATCCCGTCACAACGCACTCAGCGGATCCAGCGCCTCACCCGGATGACTCGCAGCCAGCCCGCGTTGCAACACTTTCGGTGTCTCAGTCCCAATCAGAGTCAATACGAAAGGCGATGCCGATGAAGCCGATGGATAGGATAAACAATGCGCAATCTGAACGCCGACATGGAACGCTGGTTCCGCAGTCTCAAGTCTGAGTGCCGCGAGCACAGGCTTTTCTTCGGACGGAAGTCGCTTGAGCGAGCTGTCCGTGAATACGTTCAGCACTACCACGCGGAGCGGAATCATCAAGGGCTGGGCAATGAGCTGATTGAGCCTGGTGAGGATCTTGGTTCCACCGCCGGCCACATCGCATGTCGGGAGCGACTCGTTGGCCTGCTGAAGTTTTACCACCGACGGGCTGCATAAACGGCTCTGAAGTTGAACACGCTGCGAGGAGGACACGCCCGTGTCTCAGACAGCCACTTTGTTCACAGCCTGTGGCCGTCATTCCCGATCACCGGTCGGCCGAAATCGCGATCGGTTTCTTTCGCGAACGCCGATTCTTAAGGTGCATTCCGGTCGGTTGAGTTTTTTGACCCTACGGCCGCATCGATCACTTTCCATGCAAATCGGCATTTTCAGTAGATCGGGCGTCAGCTGTTGGCCTCTACGGACGCGGAGCAAACAGGCGTCCTTCATCATCATGACCTTCGCCAAGGTCCGACCTGATTGCGGGATCACTGAACCTGTGCCTTGCCACCAACGCGGGCAGAGCACCGAGAAGCTAGCTTCCGACTAACAGCACCATCACGCACATCGCGGTCGTTCCCATCCGACCGCACTCTTTACCAATGAGGCCACCCAACGGTGGCCAGCTTCCCGCTGTTGGTCCGTCCGTTGATTGCGCGGGAAGAAGCTGCGTGTTGATGCTCTTGTACCAATTGCCCCAGTGGGCACTACCCGAGTTGCGGATTGCCAGTGAAGCGTAGTAGTTGTGGTAAATGTTATTTCTAGAAGGACCGGTTGAGGCGAGTGTATCAATGCCCTTCTTGATCCCGGGCACAGTTGGCTTGGTGCCGAGCACAAGGCGGCAGTAGAGTCCAATCGCAGAAGTCGTTAGTTTGTCGCCTGGTCGAGTATAGCCGTAGCCACTTCCGTCCTCATTTGATACCGAGTCCAAAAAGAAGGCTGCCCCTCTTATCGTATGACTTGGAACTGGGATCGAAGCGCGTGACGCAATTCGAAGGGCGCTGACATGCCATCCGGTAACGGACGTGTCTCCGGTCTGCTTAGGCTGGTATCGCCAGCCGCCGCCCTTTGGGTCTTGGCAATAGACAACAAATTGAATTGCGGCCTGCGCAGCCTGCTTGACCCTGCGGTCCTTTGTCCGAGCGTAACACTCGCAGAGTGCCAGCGTTGCCAGTCCCTGCACATACAGGTTCGATCCTGGATCACGCAGATCACCGTTGCTCTTCATCCGAGTGCCCAGGAACTGTAGCCCCTTCGTCACGTTTGCTTTGTATGCGCCTTGTTTGGTCGTGTGACCCGCGCGAAGGAAGCAAAGCAGCCCCATTGCGGTGGCAGCCACCCCACTCTTGTTCGTTCCACCGTTGGGGACAGTTGCATAGCTCCAGCTTCCATTCGGCTGTTGCTGATCTGCGAGCCACTTCAATCCCAATGCAATCGCCACCTGTCGCTCAGCGTCGGATTTCGCAGGAATTGTCGGTGGCGGGTTCGTGGTCTGCGGACTTGTTTTGACGATGCTGGGCGTCGTCTTCGAGTTGAACGGTGTGGCGGCCTTTGGAAGTGTATTGAGTCGCTTGCGTATTTTCGCCGCAGTCAGACCGGTGAGTTTGGGAAGGGCTGTGGAGTACCATTGGGCGGCTCGCTCCTGAACGGCTCGCCGCACGGCCCCCGTTTGCGATTCGGCCACCTTGTACCACAAGTCCCCGATCTTAACCTGCTCCTGATGCGCCTTCGGGGCTTCGAGTTCCATGGCGGCAACTTCCGAGTAGAGTTTGTCACCACCTCGAGCCAGCATGGGGATTCCCTTCTCCCAGTTCCTTACGTGGAAGCAATAGAATTTCCCAACCGTGAGATTTGCCTCCGCGTCCAACGAATCGTTCGTCTTCAGTTTCTCTATGGCAGGGCGAGCATCTGAAAACGCCTTGGAGATCGCATCAAAGTCCTGCTGACGACGCTGCGCCTCTTGCCAGAGATCGCTGTCGTTTGCCTTCTTGGCGGCTGTCACGATAATCTCGAGGGTCGGCTTCGCCCGGGCAAAGTCCAACTCGTCAATCAGTTGTTTGAGCACTTTCAACCCAGCTTTCGCTGTGATTCTGTACTGGGTCGAGAAGTTAGCGTTCTCGGCAATTGAGGCGAGCGATTCGATTTGCAATTGCCGGAAATCGATTTCAAAGTGACCCGCAATGAGCTCAACCGCTTTCATCGCCAGAGACGGGTCAACGGCTTCCGCAGCAACCTGCCTGGCCTCATTGAGCAGAACGAATCTGCCCGTTGGGTCGTCGTTGGTCTGAATCGCCTCGTTCAGAAGCTTGTTCGCCAGTTCCACCTTTCCCTTGGGAGATGTGGCCTTGGCGAAGTCGTCCTTGTAAACGTCTCGGATGAGTTCCTTGGCTTCCTTCAACTCCGCTGCTCCCGGAACGGGAGACTTAGCTTGCTGCGCGAATGCGACAATCGGAAATACGACAAGAAGTGGCAATACCCACCGCATGATTCTGCTCCACACATGCCCAAGGAAATTTCGCCCAAACGGTCTTCTTTAGAGGCCCGATCATGTAGCTGGGATTGCAGATTCCCCGGCGCTGCGAAAGAGAATGGGAGATGGTCAATGTCGGGTACGAGACCTGGGTCAATTCGACCAGCGAATCATGGCTGAACATCCAGTGCTGGGAAATCTGCAACGCTGTGATTCTACCGGGGTCACACGCAGAGCCGCAACAGAATCTTTGGGTCTCCCAAACTCAATCCTCCCCTGATTAAGAAGAGAACTCAGTAAGTTGCCAATTGGAACAACTCATGACCCGTTCAGTCAAATCTGAGCCGTAAACTCAATTAGCTCGCATCCCGATCGAGTTCTTTTGCTATCAGAGCAATGAACAGCCGAGTCGACCGCAATTTCCACTGAGATGCGGATCGCACACGCAGCAGCGATGGACGCCGTACCCCGTAGGGTCAAAAACTCCGCCGACTGGAAAGCTGTTTAACAACCAGGCGTTAGTGTGAAAAACCGACTGCGATGTCGGTCAGGCGATTGCCAGGAATGACGGCCACAGGCTGTGAACAAGGTGTCTGTCTGAGGCCCGGGCGTATCTTCCTCGCAGCGTGGCCACACTTCGTTTCACTTCAGAGCCGTTTATGCAGCCCGTCGGTGGTAGAACTTCAGCATGCCACCGAGTCGTTCCCGACATGCGATGTGGCCGGCGGTGGAACCCACATCCTCACCAAGCTCAATCAGCTCATTCCCAAGCCTCTGCTGGTTCCGCTCCGCGTGGTCATGCTCCACATACTCACGAACAGCATTCTCCAGTGACTTGCGTCAGAAGAAGCTCAAGCGTTCGAGGCACTCAGACTTCAGGCTGCGGAACCTGCCTTCCATGCCGGCGTTGAGGCTCGGTTCCTTCCGAGGCAGCAGGACGACC
>JBDOMX010001186.1:0-4181 GCA_039831615.1 Planctomycetaceae bacterium | reverse complement strand
GTCTTCGATCGTGACGACTGGCCAGGTGGACGCTTCGCCAGTGAATCGACTGCAGGCCAGTAACATGGCCAGCTTCCCTGTTTTCTCAGCATGTCGCGACCAGATCGCAGCGTCGACGACATCTTCTCCGGAGCAACCCTGTTCATGCCGTCGTCATCTCACCGACGCAGGCAGGCGAGCCATTTTCTGGGGAGCCAATTTGTCAGCAACTCAGGGTACGAACAGTCATTTTAAGATTTTACAATCTGGCAATGCCGCCTGAAGGTCGGCGACAGCCGGCGGGGAAACGACCAGATCCCTCACGCTTAACAGGGAAAGAGATTTGAGATTCTCCAGCGATTTCAGGCCAGCGTCAGTGACTTTCGATCCGTCAAGAAACAGTGTCTGAAGTTTTGTCAGCTTTACGATGTGCGAGATACCGTCGTCATCCACACTGGAATTCTGCAGACTGAGGGACCTGAGTTCAGTTATGTTCGTAATGAACGCAACTGTCTCGTTCGAAACCGATTCGTGATGGAGACCCAGTGCTCGCAGTCCGACTAATTCTCCGATCTGTCGATCACTGATCGGTCCCATCGGCACGCTCAAGTGCAGCGATCGGAATAACGGATGCTTCTGAAGTTTGATCAGACCGTCCCCTGACCCGACATATGTGCGAGAGATGTTCAGGCCAACCAGACCTGGATGCTCCGCAAGTTTCTGCATTTGGTATCCGCTCATGTACTGTGTTCGGACGTGGATATGGCTTACCGGTAAGATCTTTTTCCACAAATCGTCCGGCATTTTTCCAAAGCGGGGAAGGGGAAGGTCAATGAGTGCAACATGTGTCAGGCTGGGAATGTCGTCTGTCAGGCCGGGAATGTCGTCGGCTTCTACGAGGGTTGCGTTTATCCTGTTGGCTCGGAACTGTTCAGATGCTTTGCTCCAGGCGTCGTGATCAAATTGATATATTTGCTCGCTGCTGTCTGCCGATGTGCTCTGTGTTCCACCAGCATTCTCTGGATTCGCGGCGTCGGATGTAGTGCCCGTTGAATCAGCACTGCCGTCCGTGGAGACAACCGAATCAGCATCGGGACCACCAGTCCCCATCGGTATGACTTTACCCCCTAGCTTCTTGATCGCAGCGACAGCGTCAGCATGTGTTGTCGTCGACGCATTTGGTGCGTCAGATACCGGCTCAAGATCATTGATCCCCGCTGCGGCGTCATCGCCGTTCGAAGCGTCTGCCACTTCCGGGCTTGGCTTCTCGGGCCAGAACGCCAATGCCAGCAACGCGATGACTAGTAATCCGCCTCCCGCGGACAAGCCGATGATCAGTCCGCGATTCGAGCCGGATGATTTCTTACCGCCTGAGGCAGCGGCCCGTTTGCTGCTGGCTTTTTTCTTTCGCCGACGTGGCAAAGATTGCGTCCCGGTCGATGCGTCGTCTCCATACGGATCATCGCCTGCGAGCCTCCACTCCAGCAAATCGATCACTTGTACGCGGCTCCGCCGCCCTTTACTTGACGGAACTGCGGAGCACACGAAAGCCGCTGAAGCTGCCCCGGAGGCCCGGCGCGTCCCTGCTGCGGCCCGCCGAACGGCAGAGGCCGGAGCCGCTGCTGCAGCTACCGCCCCGGCGCACCCGGTTCGAGCTCGATGAAGGCCCCGTGGGATCCGTCACCCAGCCGCTCGGATAGTTACCATACCAGTCCTGACACCACTCCCAAACATTCCCGTGCATGTCGTACAGGCCCCACGCATTCGGCTGCTTACCACCCACGGGATGGGTCGTGACTCCAGAGTTCTTGTCGTACCACGCGTAATCGCCCAACTCGGATTCACTGTCGCCAAAACTGTACTTCGTGGTTGTCCCAGCCCGGCACGCATACTCCCACTCCGCTTCCGTCGGTAAGCGGTACACATAACCTGCGCTCTTCTCTGCTGGCAGTGCCGATAGCTTGCGGCAGAACTCGACGGCTTCCTCCCAACGCAACTGCTCGACTGGGTTCTGTGGCCCAGTGAATGCGCTTGGGTTACTACCCACCACTTTTTCATACTGCTCCTGGGTCACCTCATACACGCCCAATGCGATTGTTTCGGTGAGCGTTACCTGGTGGGCTGGTTGTTCGTCAGCATCGCCGGAGTCATCCCCCATCGTGAACGTTCCTGGTGACAATCGCTTGAACTCCATGCCGATCGAGTTGCGAACCGGAGGAAGCGTCGCCAGAAGGGCAGAAGGCATCTTTATAAGCTCTGCCGGCGGAACTTTTGACCACTCGCCGGTCACCCCGTTCAACGTGGAAGAATCCAAGCGAACGATGAGGCCATAATCACTAAAGGCTTGGTCGTATGATTCGCTGGCAACTGCCCTCTGAAACCGCGTGACAACCGCCGAAACCAATTGAGACTTCAATGGTGCGGCCACCCCCATGTCAGCCCCATATTCAACTGCCTGTTCGAAATCCGCCACCGCACTGCCTACGTTACCACCCGAAAGCTGAGTTCCAGCACGCTTTAGCAGCAACGGAACGACGCGAGTTGGCAGCTCTGGCACCTTTGACAAGGCGCTTGATGGAAGCTGTATGAGAATCTCATTCGGCAATTTTGCCAGCATCACTCCCGGAAGCTCCACGATTCCCGGAGGCAGAACTCTAGCGGCATCGGGATCCAGGTCCGCCAAAAGCTTCTGCGCATCTACCGCACTCTTGGCGTCCTGGCGCATCAGCCCATTCAGGCGTCGCGTTTGCAACGCCGCGATCAATACCGTTTTCGTACTGTTTCTCAGTGACGCGTTCTCACTGAGAGAAGCGGCTGTCCGATAATTTGACGTCGCGGACCCCAGGTCTCCTTGTCTAACGGAGTCGCCAGCTCTTTTGAGCAACGTGTTGGCGACTCGGAGCTTCAGATCGGCTAGTGCGGGCAAAATCGGCAGGTGTTTTTCCACAGATGAGATTGCAGTCAAGGCTTTTTCGCAATTCGCATCAGTGGGACTCATTTCAAAACCTGCCACCGATAGGTCTGCTACTGCCAAAGAAAGTTCCTTGATGCCATCGATATGGTCGTCAAGTTCGACTGCCGCCAGCAAGTGCTCAGAAGCAACGGCGATGTCTCCCTGCTTCACTCTGATCTGCCCCAGTTTTACGTGCAGCACCGCACGTTCGGATAACAATGGCTGATCGGGGGTCAACTTCTCAACTTCTTCATAAGCCGCGAGAGCCTCACTCCAGTTGCCAATACGCTCCATGTCACGCCCACGAATCCGGGCCACTTCAACTCTTAGCGGCAAGGCCGAAACACCAGCAACCTGGAGCCTGTCCACGTTGCTACATGCAGCTGCAACAGCTTCCAGGTCACCGTTTCCGACTGAATCTTCTCCACGGTGGAACCAAGCGGTGGCCAATACTTTCGTTCCGGATCGCATTAATGACTCGGCTGCTCCCAATCGGCTGGCTTCCTTAAGACATGACTCTGCCTCTACAAGTTGATCCGCTCGACTGCCTAAATTGGCCTTCCTGATAAGGGCCGCGATCAGTGCTTTCCGGGCAGCAAGCAATTCGGACTCGTCGGTGCCAAGGAATTCGGCATTCTCCAGATCCTCCCTCGCGTCCACGATTACGTTTGTATTTGACCTGACAACAGAGCGTTTGGCGGTGGCTAATCCCTTTACCTCGCGAAGCCCAGTTGTGAATGGATCGATCTGTTCCGCTGCTCGCAGGTCCTGAAATGCTCCATCGATATCTGGAGTTGGCTGCCTGAGACGAAAGTTTGCCCGACCAATGAGGGCTGTAACATTGCCATCGTCCAGTCTTAAGACGTCGTCCCATCGTTCATGTCGTATCGCTTCATCGACCGCTTGATACTGTTTCCAAAAATGGCTCAGGGCGAAAACGAAGACCGTCAGTACAGAAGCCGCTGCTGCAGCCTTCCTGATGCTGCTCCACTGTCGTTGTCTTTTTCCTTCGGCCTTCAATCGACATTTTTCTACCGCGGCGTTGAATCGCGAATCACTGAGTGAATGGTCTTTCAGTGCTTTACGGTACTCAATGGTTTCCTTGACGCCGCGCATGTATCTCCCGGTTTGCATCGCACTTTTCAGACTCTTTACAGCGTTCGTTTGAAGCGACAGTAATTTCTCGACGCTTTGCAGTGCGTCCGTTACCTCCAACGATCGTCGTTCCGCGGGGATTTTCTGAAGTAGT
>JBDOMX010000737.1:16184-18794 GCA_039831615.1 Planctomycetaceae bacterium | reverse complement strand
GATGGATTAGGGGGCGCTGTCGGCGCCAAGATTCCTATCGCCACCTCGAATTACGTCATGGTCATGAATGCTGGCGACAGCACCACGCCGGCCGTATTTCCGTCACAGTACGGTCCGCCCCTGGGCCTTGGATTTCAGAACTCAAGTGTCCGGATCCGTGACATCACCGACGGGACGTCGAATACCTTTGCGGTCGGTGAGCGAGCATGGAGATTTGCAGATTTGACCGTGGGCGCGGGTACCGTCTACGCCGTCTGTGCTAACGTTGACGACCTATCGCAATCCAGCAGCTGGAATGTCAAAGCGGCTGGAACGAATGTGCTCTCGTTGACTTACGATGGCCCAAACCGGAGTAACTTCAATCGTCAGCATCAAAGCCGTGGTTTCAACAGTCCTCACACCGGTGGGTTGTTCTTCACGTTTTGTGATGGGTCGGTCCAGTTCATCAGTGAGAGCATCGACCAGAGGAAGGGAACTGTCTCTTCTGGATCCGGTCTCCCCTATCCGGAGGATATCGTCACCGCGATCTATGGAAGATTGGCGTGCCGCAACGATGGTTTGATCGTTGGCGAATTCTGATAGCCGGCCCAATGCCCGCACGGTCAGATTAAGCAGAGATTGAGGGAACTTTCGGTGCATCGTGGTGCAATTGCCGCGATGCACCGTTCTTTTGACCATGAGTTTTCCAAAGAAACCCGTTTGGTGTAAACAGCAGAGGTTTCATAGTTCGTGGTGTGACGACGGTCGAATTCGTTTAGCCGACTCCAGCACACAAAAACCTGTTGAGATTTACGCTGTGTGCAGGACAGCGCCGTTGACGCATCGAATCGACGACTGTTCTCATCACTCCAGCCACTTCTCTGGTAATATGATCAGTCGGCGGTCTGGATTATTGCGTAGTTCAGTTGAGAAGCCGTTTGTCACCGCGAAGGCACAGTCGAGCTGCGGCTCCGAATCAGAATCAACTCGCGTAGAGGCGTGTCAGGTATCACACCCACAACTTCACACATACGTGTTGTTTGAACAGACAGTCGTCCTTTTCAGCTAATGTCTCAGTCACCGCACTTGAGTGCAGCTGAGGCAACATTTGGATCAACGAGGAACACGATGATTGATGGTAAGAAACCGGCATCGGCAGTCGTTCTGGCCGTCTTCTGCCTGGTGTGTTTTGGCTGCAGCGGACTCGACCTCCCGGAGTTGGGATACGTGACCGGAACTGTCACGAGGAACGGGGAGCCGCTGGAGGGCGTGGTTGTCGAATTCTACTCGGACACCGAGGAGGGAGGGAGACCTGGAGTCGGAGTAACGAACAGTGAAGGGTTTTACGAGCTAAAATACACCGGCGGTGTGGAAGGCACGAAGGTGGGGCCTGCCAAAGTTTCCGTCACAACGGAATGGCCGGAAGGCGAGCCGTCTGAAGGAGAGAGCGAGGAAATCCCTGTAAAATACAATTCAAAGTCAACACTCAAGAAAACAGTCGAACCGGGTAACAACGTGATCGATCTCGAGCTTGAGTTCTGACGACCGAGTTCGCTCCGGCCAATGCCGCCCGTGTCGCAAGCGAGAGCTGAACCGAATCCGATTTGTCAATCCAGATCATTGGCTGGTTGCAATGTACGTGTCTTTGCACTGCACGTCCCGATCGCTGGATGTCTCCGCAGGCGATAAAATCCAGAGGAAAACCATGAATCTCAAAGGACGTACCCGCAGTTGGCCGTTCTCTACTGTTCGAATGAGCCTCATTGCAGTGGTTGGTTTGTCAGTGCTCACTGTTGGTCCGTTCGGGTGCAGTAGTGATGGGAAATCGGACCCGGATCCAGACTTACCTCCGACAGCCGCTGCGATTAAGAAACTCGGCGGGACGATCCTGGGCGACGGCAGCAGTGCAGACAATCCGATTACGACCGTGCGATTTGTCCGCGCGAAAGCAGGTGACGGTGATCTCACGCATCTGGCGGGATTGACGGAGCTTCAGGAGCTTCATCTGATCGACACGCCGATCACGGACGCTGGCCTTGTTCATTTGGCGGGATTGACGGAACTCACCTCTCTGAATCTCAAACTGACGAAGGTCACGGATGCGGGAATGTTGCAGTTAGCCGGTTTGACGAAACTGAAGCAGCTGAACCTGACAGGGACAGAAGTCGGCAACGCTGGTATGCAAAACTTCGCGTGGATGACCGATCTCAATGAGCTATGGCTCGCCGGTTCGGCGGTGGGGGACGATGCGCTTTCGAATCTCACGGGGATGTCGGAACTGAAGATACTGAATCTTAGCGGGACGAATGTGACCGATGCGGGACTCGCACATCTTGAGAGCCTCTCAAGTCTCAAGGTGCTGAATCTCAGCGATACCGCCGTCTCCGATGCCGGACTGTCGCATTTATCGGGCTTGACCGGGCTGACCGAGCTGGATCTCAAAGGCACTCAAGTCTCCGATGCTGGACTGAAGCACCTCGAGGGATTGACGAATATGGACCAGTTGTGGCTGCGCGACACGCAGGTCGTTGGAGCAGGATTGGCGAATCTGGCCTGGATGTCGGAGATTGTTGAATTGGATCTCGATGGCACGCAGGTCGACGACGAAGCAATCCTTCAACTCAAGGGACT
>JBDOMX010000737.1:0-16174 GCA_039831615.1 Planctomycetaceae bacterium | reverse complement strand
AGGGACTGACGACGCTTCAGATTCTCCATCTCGGAAACACACCAGTGACCGAACCGGGCGCCCGAGCACTCAAGCAGTTCTTGCCCATCTGCTTTATTGCCCCGTTTGCTCCCGGGCAGGCACAGTAAGTTTAGTTTTTTCGTTCCGACAAAGTTGACGCAAAATCGTTCATGCTGCTGGCGTCATTTGTCCGGCTCACCGGCTATTGACGGACCGCAGGTCGAGCGCGTTTCCGGAACCGCGCAAATCCATCGAATCGCAAGCCGCACAGTGCGCCCAGGAGTTTAAAAACATTGCGACCGAAGTTCCGGCGCAGCAAGGGGTTGCCTGGCCCGGCCGACATTTGGAATGAATAATCAGGGCTAAAGCTCGTAAGAGCATTCCAGCGCGGGTGTAATGAGGAGCCAGCAGTCGGCCGCGGAGCAATGGCCTGGATTTCCCGTCGTTTCGCGGTGTAAGCTGCCGGCTTGCTGTATGGAGTCGCTAACACAGACAACTTCGTCGTCGCAGTGACAAAGTGACGCAACTTCCGAAAGAATTCCGATGAGAGTAATTCAGACGTGTCTTTTGGCAACCGTCACGGTCTTCGGCTGTTTTGACACGCGAGCGGCAGCGACGGACGTCATCGTTCATCCGTATGTGCAAAACCCGGCTCAGGATGCTATGACGATTTGCTGGGTGACGCAGTCCGATTCATCCGGGGAGCTGACGGTTAGTCTGAATACAGGAGAACTCCTGCAGACGATAACGTCCAGTCCAGTTCGCAAGAGTGAGCTCGGGTATCGGGCTCAGGAGGCGGCTCATCTTCCGGGTGGTACTGCGCCGGACGCACCGTTCTTCCATCGTATTCGTGTTAAAGGACTGCAATCGGGTACGACGTACAGTTATGCGGTTAGACAGGGTCGCGAAACGTTCTTTCGCGAGTTCCATACCGCACCAGCGGCGACCGACGCAGTCCGGTTCATTGTCTACGCGGACTCGGAAACTGAACCGGAATCAACGGGAAAGTACGCAGACTGGCCGGCTCCGTTTGAACCGGGCAAACGCCCGTACGTCGTCGATCAGACCGAGGGCTATCGACAGAACCTTCGCGTCATCAAGGATCGACAGCCGCACTTCATCGCCATTGCCGGAGACATCGTTGAGACGGGAGGCGAACAACGGGACTGGGATGAATTTTGGCGGCACAACGCCGGTGAGTTCAGTGACATTGCCGGCACGATTGCCATCCTGCCAGCGGTCGGCAACCACGAAAACTATGCCGGCTCCGACGGCGGTTACAGCGTCGAAGGAGCCCGACGTGGACTCGACAAATACCAGACCTATTTTGAAACCCCCGATAACGGCAGCGGACGTCGAGCCTTTGAAGACCGGTTCTATCGAATCGATTACGGTCCGCTGACCTGGATTACGATTGATTCCACGGACGGCTCGCCGGACAAGTCCGAAACCGATACCAACTTCCACTTGCTGGGTGAGCACGATGGCGGCGAAGCGCCCGACTTCAATCCCGGGTCAACTCAGTATGAATGGCTGGAAAAGCAACTGGCCGACGCAGAATCAAAAAGCCGCTTCACGTTCGTACAATTTCACCACGTTCCGTATTCGGTCGGTCCGCATGGTTTGCCAGCCGGGTCCGGCCGGGGACAGGACACCCAGTCGGGTCAGCCAGTTCGCGTGTTGTTGCCGCTTTTTCAGAAGTACGGCGTGGACGCTGTCTTCTCCGGCCATGACGAAATGTACGAACACTCAATCGTGAGTGGCATCCACTTTTACGACATCGGTATGGGCGGTGATGGCCTCCGCAAGCCAGTGAGTGGAAAAGACGGTTCGAGTCGATTGCCAAAATCCAATCCGTATCAGGTATTCCTTGCCCACCTAAACGCCCTTGAAGTCTGGAACGGGAAACAGCTGGTAAGTGGCGGCAAACACTACGGACACATGGAAGTCAACATTTCCAAAGAATCAGACGGCACATGGAAAGCAGAGTTGACTCCCGTGCATATCTTCCCACTGATGGATTCAGCCGGCATTGTGACCGGCTGGGAGCGTCGCAGCTACGATGATGAGGTCGTGCTACGCAGGTAAGCTGCGGAAATGCATCGACGAGACCGGATGGCACGAACAATCATCGACCACTGGTGGCGCTTTCGGTGCATCCGAGAGATGGAGGGGGCTGTCATGAATCGTATTGTTTCCCTTCTCCCGTTGCCGGGAGAAGGTGGCCGCAGGCCGGATGAGGGTTCCTTCCGCACAGCGTTCCTCATCAAGTCACCGGCTTGCCGCAAAAACTCGCGTCGAGTCCCAGGCTCTTTGCAATTCCGGTGGCTTCAGTAGCAACATCTTTGATGACGTCTTCATTGCGGAATCGCAGAACCGTCCAACCATTGGCTTCCAGCAATAACTGTCGCAAACGATCGGCCTCGCCGATCATGTCGTGGTAACCGCCATCGAGTTCGACGATGAGCTGCCTGTCGATGCAGGCAAAATCTGCGATGAACGGCAGAATTGGATGCTGGCGTCGAAATTTCAGTGCGAACAGGCGGCCCCGGACGACACTTGAGAGCAGTGATTCTGACTTTTTTTGGCGTGCCCGTAGATCGCGAGCGATTTTCGTCAATGGTGATGAACCGCGTTTTTTCATTTGATGGTGGCCTGTGATGCAGAACCAAGCCCCTCATCCGCCCTTTCGGGCACCTTCTCCCCGATTGGGGAGAAGGATTGTTACCGGGCTACCTGCTGCAAGTTCGACCCTCCAACCAGTGAATGCACCTCTGGCAGACTGAGTGTCCTCACTCTGGCTGGCGGCGTCGACAGACCTCCGCAACAATGTCGGCATATCAAAGTCAGGGGAATCGATGAACGGGAGTGAATCGGATGGCCGCACAGGGTGAGCGTTCGGGCCAATTGATTGGACGGGCATTTGTGCATCCGTCATTCGACTATCTGTTCATTGGCGGTGGATTGAGTCTGCTGGTCACCGTGATGGTGATTATGTTTCGTGGCACAGCAGAATTGCTTGACGACACGACGCTGCCATATTTTATCCTGTTCAGCAACAGCGCTCATTTTGCCGCGTCAACGGTGCGGCTGTATACCAAACCCGATGCGTACAAAACCCGCCCGTTTGTCACGATGGGCCTCCCCCTTGTAACACTTTTGCTGCTGACGGTCTGCATTTTTCAAGCGGGGCGACTGGGACCGACCGTGCAGGCCCTCTATCTCACGTGGTCACCTTATCACTATGCTGCGCAGGCGTACGGCCTCGCGGTGATGTACTGCTATCGGTCCGGCTGCCAGATCAGCGGCAAAGAGAAAAATATACTCTGGCTCATCAGCATGTTGCCTTTCGTGTATGCGTTCCTGACGGGAAGCGGTGTTGGAATCGACTGGATCCTGCCCGCGACGGTGCTGAATCAACCCGTGACGGACGATTTTCGCAGGATTTCTTCTCATGTACTTGTCGTGCTGGCGTTTCTGACTCCCCTGCTGTTGTTCGTCAGGGTTTGGCGAAGCCACGGCAGGCCTCTTCCGATGATCAGTCTGCTGGTTCTCTTCAGCAACGGGATCTGGTGGCTGGTGCTGTCATCGTTGAATGCGTTCGCCTGGGCAACCATCTTTCATGGGATCCAGTATCTGGCGATCGTCATGATCTTTCACGTCAAGGATCACATGGCTCGGGACAACAACACACACGGAATGCTGTACCACGTCCTTTGGTTTTATGCAGCGTGCCTGTCGCTGGGATACGTCCTGTTCAACGTGCTGCCGCTCGCATACATGTTCGCTGGATTTGGCAGGGTAGAAAGTATTCTGCTGGTTGTCGCCACGATTAATATTCATCACTTCATTGTTGATGGTTATATCTGGCGGTTAAAAAAAGCAGACACCAATCGTCAGGTTGTGGACTCCGGCACGCAGGTCGCAGCATGACCGGCAATGCGAACGTCCAGGAAGCAGTGCGGATTGCGCAGACACCGTGGCCATACCGCGTCATGTTTGGCTGCGGCCTTGCCATTTTGCTGTTCGCGATTGCAGCGGGACTCGTCTTTTCATTTTCGAAGGATGGTTCGCTTCCAGGCCTTTCGATTCGGGAACAGGCCGACGTTCTGTCGCTCATCGAGCAACAGAATCACGAGCAGGCCATCGCACAGATGCGACTTCTGTTGCAGATTCAGGGTCCTGGCTCAGTGGCAAACGAAACTGACCTTCGCGGTAAGCTGGGTGAGTTACTGTTGAACGCGGGAGACCTCGACGAGGCCATTGAGCACCTGCTCCGATGCGTCGAGCTTAATCCTCAGGCAATGGGCGTGCACAATAATCTGGGCGCGGCTTATCTCAGAAAAAACGACCTGGCGAAGGCCGCCTTGGAGTTCGAGCGGGAACTTCGCATTAATCCTGGACATGGTCCGGCATCAACGAATCTGGGCAGTCTCCTCAGAATGCAGGGTCGATTGGATGATGCGATCGTCTGCTTTGAGCACGCTGCCCGCACCGATCCACAAATGGTCGAACCGCAGCTGTCTCTGGGCATCGTGTATTCACAGCAGGACAAACCCGATCTTGCAGCCGAACATTTGAAAAAAGCATTGCGAATTGATCCTCAAAACACCCAGGCCCACATCAACCTGGGAAACGTCTACTGGCGCCAGGGAAAACCGGAACTTGCGCTTGAGCACATGAATCACGCACTGAGGAATTACCCGTATGACGCGACGGTGCACAACAACATCGGTCTGATTCTGCAACAACAGGGACGCGTCGGCGAGGCAGTAAACTACTTCCAGGAAGCGGTGAAGATCGACCCGACATTTACGGCAGCCCGCCACAACCTGGCCAATGCGACTCAGTCGGCACGATGATCGCTGGCAATCGTGAAGCCGCGGTGGATTTCTGGTTCACAGAATCAGTCGGTTTGTGCACCTGAATTCAACCCGCGATCGTCGGTTGACGCAAATTATTTCCCTTGATGTGAGGCGATCAGGCGGTTCAGTGATCTCCGGGAACGACCGTGATAAGGATCGATGGCAAGACATTGGCGGTACGCCTCTTCGGCTGATTCCGGTTCATTCAGAAAGCGACGGCACTCCCCCAAATGATACCACGCGTGCGGGAGCACGGGGTTGACTGCGACTGCCTGTTGCAGCAGGTTGACAGCCGAATCCAGTTCATTCCGGCGCTCGCAGGCGATCCCCGCGGCAAGCAACGCCCGCGACTGGTGCCGCTTTGCTTCTGCGTCGTTGCCAGTCTGTCGGTAGTATTCGGCCAATCGTGCATGCGCCGGTTGGTGCAGATGGAGATTCGTGGCGCGACTCCAGAAATGCCTGGCCTGCCGGTCGTCGCCGAGGCTGTGGTGGATATCCCCCAATGCCACCAGTCTTTTCGAAGTGGAACCAGACCGCACGATAGCCCGGTTGACGATTTGAAGGGCCGGACCGGCGCGACCAAGCTGGAACTCAGAATGCACGAGAAGGTCGGCAGCGTCCTGCCGCCATTCGGTTTTCAAAACTTCCCTCAGCCGCTCGGCCGCAGCGGCGAATGCGCCGTTTGCCAGCAGGTCCCTTCCTTCCTGCACCCACACATCGAGACCGTGCCTGCCGATCTGCGCTTCAAGGAAGCCCGTCAACTCGTCTGAAGGAAGCACCTGGGTCGCCCGATCGGCCCGATCCTGATCGTCGGCTGACGACGCGAAGTCACCAAGCAAATGAGCAGCGCGGGATCGGAGTTGATAGTACTTCTCCGTATCCGAGTGACTTTGAATCAACTTGTTCAGAATCGGGACGGCCTCAGCCGTGCGATCGGAGCGGACAAGGAGTTTCGCTAACTCAAAATCTGCCGGCGCATAGCCCGTTGCTGCACGAAACGACTGTTCAGCATCGCGCGGGTTCTCTTCACGCAACAGGTTCAGCCCCACACAGTATCGGCAGACGTCGGCAAGCGAGCCCTCGGCATGAGGAATGCCCGCACGGAACTTCTCCGTTGATTTGGTCGTGTCTCCCAGCCGCGAAAGCGCTGTGCCCCACCAGAGATAAGTCCAAAAATCGTGCGGATCCAGCGTTGCTGCACGCCGGGCACTGATGTCCGCTTCGGCAAACAAACCGTAGAGAACATAGATCTCGGCCAGGGATCGCCAGCCATCGGCGTTGTCCTCGGTCGCCTTCTCCTGCCGGTGACGAATCTCCTGGGCCGTCACGGCGTCGAGGAACGTCAGGTCTGGCCGAGGTACATCCGGTGCAGATGGCAAATCCGGCGAGTCAGTCCACCAGCCGAGGACAATCGACGCCATGAGCATCTCGCCGGCGATCAAAATAACGAGCACCCGGATGATTCGCGTCATGGAACCGGCTCCTCCTGACTCGTCCACATCGCGAGCCGACCCAGGGTTTGGTCGGAGCGGGTGATGTGTAATGCCCCGGCAACGATGTCATCGCGACCGTCACCATTCAAGTCAGCGCAGGCGGCGGTGACCAGATGGGTCGGTTGATCATCAATCTGCCAGGTCCGAAAGTTTTGTTGGCCGTCGTTTTCAAGCCATACAATGCTGGCCCTCCCAGGCTTGTTCCAGTCGTTGAACATGCTGACGAGCACAACATCGCGATCACCATCGCCATCCAGGTCAGCGTCAGCGGCCGCATAGCAGCCGCCGAAGTGGGCGATGCGTCTCGGAGCAAATTCCCAGTTTCCGCGGTTTTCAAGCCATATGCAGCCATGATACGGCTGAGCTGATGTGTATTGGTATTCAAGATTGTCTCCCAATGGCCACAGCAGATCAGGATCACCATCACTGTCCAGATCAGTCTGGACGAGGCCGGCGCTGCCAATGTCGTGGTTGACGGTAAAGTGGAGCATCCGCGATCGAAACTGGCCGCCGCCGAGATTCTCAAATCCCCACACTTCTTCCTCGTTCTGTGAAAACACGGTGGCAATATCCAGATCACCGTCACCGTCGAAGTCAGCCAGCGGGACATGGATCGCGCCCGGCGCGTAGCGAATCTCGTGGTCCATAAAACGTCCCGCGCCCATGTTTTCCAACCACAGAATCTGTCCGCGAGCGTAACCGAAGACCGCCACCACCAAATCAACGTCACCGTCGTTGTCAAGGTCTCCCGCCTGGACATCGGCGACACGCCGCACATCATCAAGCAGGAGATGAGGAATGAAGTCGTGGCCGGCATGTTCGAGCCACATGACCCGTCCGACATGTCCATCATCCGGAAAGATATTACCCAGCAGTGACACCACAACATCCAGATCATCGTCACCATCGAGGTCAACGATTGTCACATGCGCCGGGGCAGACAGATCTTCGGCAAGAACACGCTCATCCCAGCTGCCGGGCGGAGACTGTCGGTACCACAAGATTCGATTTTGCAGTGCATCGCATGCCAGAACATCCTGAACCCCATCTTGATCAAGATCAACAATCTGAACATTGGTAATGCGGGGCGGAACTTTTGCCTGCGGCCCCAGTGACTGTTTCAATAGCGGCAGGGAGGACCGGGGAAAATCGGTCCTGCCGATCACCGCCTCCGGAACAGACGGAACTGGCCGGACCAGAAAAGTCACGATCGGAATGCTGATTGCGAGGCTCAACAGGAATAACGCACCAGCTTGCATCCTTCGGCGATGTTGCATTATTCAAATGTTAGGAACCAACTCCGACAATTCAATCAGGGATCAGGCAAATCACTCTGTAACGGCGCAGGCGATGAGTCGGTATGCGCAAGCGCCTGGCGAAGGACAGTGCTCGCCTGCCGAAATTCAGGTTCGATTCGCAGAGCCTCCCGCAAATGCTGGATGCCCTCATCTCGCCGCCCCACTGAAAATGCGACCGTCCCCAGATTGTAGTGTGCCCTGGCGTTTTGTGGTTCCGTCTCCAATATCCTGCGAAAACAAGCCTCACTCTGTTCGAACCGCCGTTGCCGATAATACAGTTCACCCAGATTCCGGTTAACATCGCGGTCTGCCGGATCTATTTTCAACGCTCTCCGAAAATGTTGAATTGCTTCTTCGTATTGCTGCAGCTTGCCGGACAGGATTCCGAGATTGTTGTGCGGTTCTATGGTGGGTGGTGTCTCGACAGCTGCGAGGCGTCGATAGTATTCCGTCGCCCGATGAAAATGCTCGGCGGCCTCCGACGACTGCCCTAACGCGACCAAAGCATCACCCAGGTAGTGATGCAACTTCGCCTGTTCGTCGTCGCTCGGCTCGTTGTTTGCCTCATGTCGCAAGGCATGCCGAAAGAGTACTGCTGCCTCGTTGGGACGTTGCTGCTCAAAACGGATTGCTGCCAAATTGAAGTTCGCCATCCAGCAGTTCGGATTCTCCGCCAGCGTCACGCTCCACAACGTCTCCTCATCCTTATAGTCAAAGCACCTCATGAAGGACACGTATCCCAGAGCCAGCGGCAGCACTGTTGCGCAGAGCAACAACCATGGCTCAGGAACACGGAGCCTTTGTGCGAGGGTAACTGCGGCAGCTGCAATAAGTGCTGTCATGCCGATGCTGGCAAGGTACGCGAAGTGGTCAGCGACGAACGAAAACCGCATCGGGTACACGTCGATGAACCCCAGGGCCGGGAACAGCGTCCCGGCGAAGTACAACACTCCTACTAATGGCCCGCGGCCGAGCCGCCTGCGAGTCGACCACAACAGGACCACCAGCACGACCACGGATACGCAAAAGATGTACTGCCACCAAACGGAGGTGTCAACCTGCCACTTGGGATAGATAAAGATGAGCGGCTGCGGCCAGACAAGTTTCCCGGCATAAAAACACAGGGCACGACCGGCAACGAGGAAGCGTTCCTGCAGCGACCAATCCCAATCGAGGCCCTGGGCACCAACATGGTGCTTTTCCAGGAAGATTGTATGCACGCCCGCTGCGATTCCGACGGCAAACATCGGCATGAGCAGAAGCACGTTACGAGAGGCAAGACGGTCCTTCTTCCACCACAACACGAGAAGTATGGCCGCTGGCAACGAGCATGTCACCGACTTGCTCAGTAACGCACAACCAAACAACAGCAGTGACAGAACGTAGTATCGCCAGCGCTGTGCTGAAGCAGAATCCGCTGCATTGTCGTCGAGCGACTCGAAACGCCAATACGACAGAAACGCCGATAAGTAGAACAGTCCCGACAATACATTCTTCCGCTCCGTAACCCAGGCGACCGACTCCACATGCATCGGAGCGACGGCAAACAGCGCTGCGGCAAAGAATGCTCCCGGCACCCGTAGCGCGCTTAGCAACCGAAACACCAATACAGCGTTCAGCGCATGGAGCACGATATTAACACAGTGGTATCCGACCGGGTTTAATCCCCAAAGTCGGTATTCCAACCAAAATGTGGAGAACACAAGCGGGTAATACTGGGGCGTCGCCCGCGGCTCAAACCAAATCCGCCACAATCCGTCGTTCGCATGAAGCTGAACGTTTTGCGTAACGTACTGGTCGTCGTCCCAAATGAACCCCGCCGTCATTGCCGGCGCATAGGTGAATAGAACCAGTCCAAACAACAGACCGGCTGCCCACACACCAGTGATCTGTAGATTGCCAGGCGGGGGCATTCGCGTGTCGGAAGGTCGCATTGTGACGTCTGTTCAACGATGCAATGGCAGCGGCCGGCAATTCCGAATGTCCAGTGTCTGCAGATTCTTGCTACGGCTGCCGGTAACCGTGTGGCCACCAGATTCTTACGGCAACACGGAGATTCAGTCAAGCAGCACAGACACCAGCCAGAGGCAGCTGGAACGCTGTTTGTGTGGCACTGACCGACGATCCCCAAACAGGAATCGAGTGCCTATTGTTGCAGCCACCGTTTGGAAGAGCGTTACAATGGCGATCACGCCTGATAAATACATGACATTGGCAAATTGCCCGATTTTCGCTTACGAATGGCCTCGGAATTCGTTTCTATTCGTCAGTCGAGGCGAGTTATCCATCACAATACAAGGATTCCCTGATGACTCAGGCGATCGTGGATCCAGCAGAATTGCGCCGGTTTGCTCAGGCTCTGAGGCGTTTCAATGAAGAACTCAACGATAAGTCGGCCGCGATTGGCGGTCAGATGAATACATTGTCACAGACCTGGCGAGATCAGGAACACCTGAAATTTACAGAAGATTTTCGCCAAAGTATGAAAGCAGTCGGTCGCTTTGTGGAAATGAACGAAGCCTACATTCCCTATCTCGTACGCAAAGCTCAACTCATCGAAGAATACCTGCAGCAACAATAGAGCAGTTTTCGAAAAGTCGTGGCGGGTTCTGGCTGGCGGGGGCACTGGATAATGGGCTGTGACACTTCCGCCGCGGCCACGAATCAGCGTAATACGCTGTAGGACTCGATCCTGGTCACCATCCTTTCGGTCCGAAACTTCTAACCGGTCACACAAACCAAATGTCCGAATCAGCCAATGTCAAATCACTGGATGCCGTCCGCCAGTTCGCGACGGCCGTGGTCCGGTTTCGGGAGGAAGCAAAAATCTGTGTGACACGGCTTGAGTCGGAAATGCGAAGAGTCATTGGCTGGCTGGAACGTGACAGACCGGGATTTTGGAAGCGGGAATCGGAATCGTGCGATCGCAGACATGCTGAAGCCCGAGTCATGCTGCATAAATGCCGCATGCGTCGTGTGGGAGATTTTCGACCAACCTGCTTCGAAGAACAAAAAAACGTACAGCACTGGAAACAGCAGTTGAAGTTCGCAGAACAGCAGCTGCGTGTCGTGAAACACTGGACAATCACCGCTCATCAGGAAGCCGATGAGTATTACGGTCGAGCCGTGCAGTTGATTCAGACACTGGAACGCGAAGTCCCACAACTCATCGCGCTTCTGCAGCACGCCATCGAGAATCTGGATGACTACGGCAAGGTGCAATTACCCAGCTGGTCTCCTTCGAAACTCGACTTCGGTGATCTGTCGAAATACTCCGACCCGTCCGGCACCGATGGTGACCAGGGGGCCGAGTCCGAATCCTCAGATGGCGACTCCGAATCCGTCGCCGAAGCCCAGCGACGCGAAACAGACCACTGACCGAAAGAGTCCAGATGAGACATGCTGACTTTGTATCGCCGGCCGCCCGGCTGGAAGACGCGGTCACGCGGCTCGAACATGCCTGGCAGCAGACCAAAGAACACTGGTCAGATCCTGTCAGTCAAACGGTTGAAGAGAGTTACATGGTGCCAATACACAACCAGGTCTCTTTGCTGCTGGACGCCGTCAACAAAATCTCTGAGGTCATGGGGCGAGCGGAACGGGAATGTTCACACAAACGCGAATCCGATTCGGCTTTATGAAGAGAGAACCTGCGGATTCGATGATCCGATCGTCGTTATTATGTCAGGGGCTCAATCGGACCATGAAAGATGTTGATTCGTTTTTCTCACGATTCAACTGCGGAATTTGCCATGATGCCGAATCAAAATGTGCTGCAGTATCAACTGCAGATTCTTGCGGAGGCTGTTTCCTTCTGTGAAGCAGCGCGAATTACACTGGGAGATCTGCGAACGCAGCTGGCAGGCTATGAAGGACTTCGAAGCGAACGGCTGAATGATATTCAGCAGCAGCAGACAGCTCAGCTCCAGCAGGAGCTTCATCATCTGCAAGTCCGAGCTGACCAGGAACGTGAGACTTTGCAACTTGATCAGCAGAGTCAGGAAGCTTCATTGCACGCTCAAAAGCAGCAGGCATACGCAGAACGCAGCAGCGAGATCAACGAAGAGGTTTCCCGACTCGTTGAGCAGGAAAAAAGTGAATTGTGGGTCCTGCAGTCGATACTGGACGATGACGCATCCGATGAACTGGCTCGCGAGAAAGAGAATTTTCAGAGTCAGAAATCGGCCATCGATCAGCGTGCCGCAATCCTGGAACAACAGATTCACCATTCGCTGCAATTCCTTCACGAATGCCATGCGTCTGCTGAGATCGAAACTCTCCCCCCGGAACCCTGTGGCACTGATGGCCGTGACCTGACCGAGATCATTCGCGAGCAGGGAGATCAACTCCTGGCGGAGGCCGGCGATCTGGAAGCTCAGTCATTGCCGCGGTTGATTCGCGGTTCGCAGCTATGGGTTCTGTCGATTGCGACGGCTCTCTTCGTTTTCATTCCGGTCCTGCTGATCAGGGTGGCCCCGGACAGCTTGCTCAGCCCTGATCTTGCCCCTCCGAACTGGCAATGGGTCATGGTGTCGGCGGTGTGCAGCCTGGCTGCTGCTGCCTGTCTGGCCGCCGTCTGTGTGACGATTGCCCAAAGCCGACTCCGTCGTGGTTTCCGGCACATGCTGCAGAAGTCCGGCAACGCGCAGAGTCTGGCGGTACTTTGGAACGACCGGTCAGTCCAACGGCTGGAGAAGATGGAGCGGGCCGCCGAAAAATGGCAGAAAAAAGTGATGCGACAGCGGGAACGCAGGACGGCAGAGATCCGCGAACGATTTGCCGGTCAGCAGGCGGCGCTGCAACACATGATCGAAAGGATTCAGCAGAACCACGAGGCCGAAATTGAGTCCCAGGCAGAGCGACGGCAACGACAGGAGGCTGCAGAGTTGCAGCGCATCGATCAATGTCAGCAAAATGACCAGCGTCTGGCTGAGCAGGCGTCGGCCGATCGCACCAGGCAACAGCGCGCAGCATGCGTCAGTGATATTGATCGGGAATCGCAGGCCACGAGAGCTTCCGCTGATCGCGTGATTGATGAATGGAACCGGCAGCTTGCAGCAGTCCGTCAGCTGACACAGGAATCTGCCGCAGCCGGTTCACCAGGACATCGCTGGCCGGTGTCGCCAGGTGCTGCATGGGTCGCACCGAAGCAAATGCCGACGGCCATGTCGCTCGGAGACCTGTTGATCACACTGCCCAAAACTCCAGACTCGGCAGTGCAGTCATCGACAACGAACCTCTGTGTCGAAATGCCGGCAGTGCAGTCATTCCCGGAAGATACGTCCGTTCTTGTGGAGTACGACGCAGCCGGGCGCGAAGCGGCGATCAGCTTTTTACGGACCCGGATTCTGCGTCTCCTGACAATGATCCCTCCAGGTCGAATACGGTTGACTTTGATTGATCCCATTGGCCTCGGCCAGAGCTTCTCGGCACTGATGCATCTGGCTGACTACGACGAATTACTGATCCACAGCCGGATTTGGACCGATGAGGCACAGATTCGAAACCAGCTTCGAAAAACGACGGAACACATGGAGAACGTGTTTCAAACGTATCTGCGGAGCGAGTTCTCAACGATTGAAGAATACAATGCGTCGGCAGGTGAAGTCGCGGAACCGTATCACTTCGTTGTGATCGCCGGGTTTCCGCAGGCATTCTCCGAAGAATCTGCCCGTCATCTGTCATCGATTCTCACCAGCGGACCGAGCTGCGGCGTCCATGCGCTGATCGCCTGGAATCCGACGCTTCCGTGTCCACCCGGATTTGACGTCGAGGAATTGAGAGCCAGTTGTCTCTCATTTCAGGTACGCGATCGGGCAGTCGTGCCCAGGAGGGATCTTCCGGACGCAATACGATTTGAGTCGGTTCCCGAGCCGGCTGCCGAGGAATACGTCAGCATTGTGCGGGCGGTCGGGGAAAAATCAAAAGACGCGCGGCGCGTCGAGGTCAGCTTCCGACGAATTGCACCTCGACCCGACGCTGTCTGGACTCAGTCAACAGCTGAGAGTATCGACCTGCCGATTGGACGAGCGGGAGCCGCCAGGCTGCAGTACCTGCGACTGGGCCGCGGGACGTCCCAGCACGTGCTGGTTGCCGGCAAGACGGGATCTGGAAAGTCGACATTGCTCCACATTGTGATCACCAACCTGGCGCTGCACTACAGTCCGTCAGAGATACAGTTTTACCTCATTGACTTTAAAAAGGGCGTCGAGTTTCGCACCTATGCGGTCAACCGATTGCCGCACGTTCGAGTGGTCGCAATTGAAAGTGACCGGGAGTTCGGACTCAGCGTTCTCGAGCGTCTGGACGCCGTTCTGCAGGAGCGAGGAGAATTGTTCCGGTCACGTGGTGTCCAGGATGTGCCTTCGTTTCGCACGCGGTATCCGCAGGAAGCGATGCCCCGCCTGCTGCTTCTAATCGATGAATTCCAGGAATTCTTCGTTGCGGAGGACCGAGTTGCTTCGCGAGCATCTCTGCTGCTTGACCGCCTGGTGCGTCAGGGACGTGCCTTTGGGATTCATGTCATGCTTGGCTCACAGACACTGGGCGGAGCCTACTCACTTGCCCGCAGTACAATGGGCCAGGTGGCGGTCCGCATCGCTCTGCAGTGCAGTGAGAGTGATGCGCATCTGATTTTGAGCGACGACAACTCTGCCGCTCGTTTGCTCACGAGGCCCGGCGAAGCAATCTACAACGATGCCAACGGGCTCAAGGAAGGCAACCATCCATTCCAGATTGCCTGGCTGGAAGAAGAGGTTCGCGAGGAAATGATAAGGCAGCTCAATGTCCGATCAGATGTGCCCACACTCGATACCTCGATGATCGTCTTTGAAGGGAATGTTGCTCCCACCGTCGAGCGATGCGGTCCCTTACGGGCCACCTTTCGGACCGCATCTGATGCAACGCGACGAAGTTTCGACGTTCGTCCGCTATGGCTGGGTGAGCCGGTGGCGATCGCGGCTCCAACTCACGTGGAATTGCGAAGAGCAGGGGGACAGAATCTGCTGTTGGTGGGACCGGATGATGCACTCATCGACAGCATGCTGGGGCTGATCGTACTCAGCGCCTGTGCCGGAGCAAAGTCGAACGCGACAGTCACACTCCTGCACAGCGGACGCAATGCAGAAACAACCCAGCGTTTCGCGAGGCTCACCGGATCAGGCGCTGTCCCCGGCTGCGAAATTCACGCGACTGACTCATGTGCGGAGATCATTCAGGGGACATTTGAGGAGATGCAGCGGCGCGAAGGGCTGTCGGATCATGCCGATACGGCGGAGATGCTGCTGGTCGTCCGGGATATCGGCCAGTTTCGTGAGCTGCGACGCGACGAGGATGAATTCAGCCTGGGAAGTTTTGGGGAAGAAAAAGCTGAAACTCCGGCGTCCATGTTCAGCGATTTGATCCGACGCGGTCCGTTGATGGGGATTCACGTCGTTGTGTGGGCCGATACGTTCAACAATGCGATGCGGTGGCTGTCGAATTCGCTGCTGAGGGAATTTGAGGACAGAATTGCACTGCGAATGAACCAAACGGATTCAGCCAGTCTGGTCGATTCACCTGTGGCGGCAAGTCTCGGACCAGGCCGCGCGTTGCTGTATCGCGATCAGACCGGATCCGTGGAAAAATTCCGGCCGTTCGCATGGCCCTCCGATGGATGGCTCAGGCAGGTGGTCGAGTGGCGGACAGGGGAAACCGGGGCCGGCATGGATATTGAATCGTTGCGAATTGAATAGTCAATCAAACGCTGTACGATTGCGTCCTGCTTGCATTGCTTCCAATCAGCTGGAACCACTGGCTGATGCTGAAAGGAGTGCCTCGCTGCTTCCGTCATTCGAGGAACGAAACGTGAGATGCACCTGCGCATTGTTGCCCCTGATTCTTGCAGCAGCAGCAGCAGCGAGCGCCGCCGACCGTCCCTCCGAGGCGGCGCCGTCCTGGGCGACCGTCAGTCGCATCTTTGCGCGGCATTGTCTGGAGTGTCATGGCCCTGATACGGAACAACGAGCGGCCGGGCTCCGACTGGACGAGCGTCACAGTGCAACCCGTCCACTCGAGTCTGGCGCTACCGCCATTACACCAGGCAAACCTCACGAGAGTGAAGTCCTGCGACGCATCTCGGCTGACGATGATTCCCGGATGCCTCCGGTCGAATCAGGGGATGTCCTGTCAGATGAGGAGGTGTCTGCGGTGACATCCTGGATTCGTGACGGCGCGATCTGGGAGGCGCACTGGTCTTTGGTGCCGGCCACGGAACATCCTGTGCCACGGGTTCAGGACGGAATGTGGTATCGCCTGCCGCTGGACCGGTTCGTTCAGGCAAAGCTGGAAGCTGCCGAACGGAGGCCATTGAAGGCGGCAAGCCGGCGCACCCTGATGCGTCGAGCCTGTTTTGATCTCACCGGGTTACCACCAACACCTCAACAGGTGCAGGAATATGAGAACGATGACTCGCCGGAGGCATGGGACAAGGTCGTTGCCAGGTTGTTGGCAAGTCCATTGTACGGTCAACGCAGGCCAC
>JBDOMX010000556.1:0-18810 GCA_039831615.1 Planctomycetaceae bacterium | reverse complement strand
TACGGTGACGGTGACATCGTTTTCATTCAGCACGTAGATCCATTTGCCACCGGGATGAAACTTCATGTGTCGGGGCCCGGCACCGGCGGGACACGTTCCGAAACCATGTGGCGTGATTTTCGAAGTGGCCGCGTCAAAGCTGTAAATAACAACCTGATCTTTGCCCAGATCGGGAATGAAGGCGAACCGATTGTCCGGTGAAAAACCTGCCCAGTGTGGATGGGGACTGTTCTGATTCGGCCGGACGCCGGATCCGCCGGTGTGTTTGACCAGCTGAGTCCGCTCTCTGATGGATCCATCATCATTGAGTGCAAAGGTGGCGACGGATCCCCGACCATATTGAGCCGTCAGAATGGTGCGGCCGGTGGCATCGACGGCCAGATGGGTGGCTCCACCATCACCAACGGCGACGGCGTTGAGTAACCTGAGTGTCGGCCCCTCGGCCGTGGCGGTCATCGCATAGGCGATCACGGACGCCTGTTTTTCAAGATTCCCGACCGCATACAGGCAGGGCAGCGTCGGATGTCGGGCGAGGAAGCCGGGGCCTCGCACCTCAGCCGCCACCGTGGGAGCCGAGAGTTTGCCGTTCTCGGGATTGAGCGTGCAGTGATAGATCCCTTTGCTCAGTTCGTTTCCCCCGGTTCCAATCCAGACGTTCAGGGGTTCTGCTGCACTGGTGATCGAAGCACCGATGAGCAGGACAGTCGTCGTGAGTGATGTTTTCATCATGGGCGTTCCTCTGGAGTTTTTCTGCGGCCATCGCCGGCTTCGTCGTGCACCTGCAGATTAACACGCCACGACGCATTGTTAAGTGAAACCTCCAGGACGACTCCAACATCGAACCTTCGGTTTTCGTGTCATGGTCTGCGACCCGTCGCATCAGACCTTCAATCTGTGGCGACGGATTCAAAGAACGGAAACAGTTCGCGGATTTCAGCATCTGAAGGTTGTCGACCGTATTCACAAATCTCCCAGGCCTCGGCGTATTTCACCTTGTTGCCTCGTTCTTCTCCGTACCAGCGAATGAGCGCACTGCGGAAGCGATCGGCGTCGCCGCCTGAATGAAGGATCCAGCGCTGCCTCAGATACTCTCGCCGAGCTGCCTGCTGGGAGGCAGGAGGAATATCGACCATCTTTTCTTCGCTGCCGTTGGCTCCACCTTCAAAGATCTGCGACTCGAGCGCCAGCAGTGCGTCGATCTTCTTTTCAAACACGTCATCGATGGCCACCGCGATGTCAGCTTCAAACGGATACGGCTTTTTGAAACGGTCACTCGAATACAGAAAGACCGGGTTCTTCGTGAGATGCGGCGTGTCGGGACAGAAAAAAGGAACGGTCACCATGAAGGCGGCATCCTGAACAAGGACCCCAACATAGCGATGGTCAGGATGATAATCCCAGGGGCGGTGTGAGACGACGATGTCGGCATCCCAGTCGCGAATCAGACGCGTGATGATGCGACGATTCTCCAGCGTTGGAAGTAATTCTCCGTCGTGAATGTCGAGCACTTCAGACTCAACCCCCAGGCGTTTCGCGACGAGGGCAGATTCGGACGTACGGCGCTGGGCCAGAGGTCCGCCGGCCATCTGCCAATGCCCGATGTCTCCATTCGTGACGGACACCAGCTTGACGTGGTGTCCCTGAGCGGCCCAGAGTGCAGCAGTGCCGCCGCTCTTGTACTCCGCGTCGTCAGGATGGGCGCCGAAACAAATGATCCTCAGCTTGCCATGGTCGTCTGCGTGTACTGTCACTGACGCCGTGAACATCGTGAGAATTGCGAGTGTCACGAGGAGTACGTTGCGGGACTCGAACATCGGCCGGTTTCTTTTTCAAAGGAGAACGGTGTATCCAAACACTTTCCTGCGGCAGGAAACCAGCCTAAGCGGACGTCCCGCACAATTCAATTCATTCATGGTGACGGCGCGGGCGACAGCTGTCCCTGGGAGTTTCTCCGGCACAGCTGTGACCTGTGACATTTGCAGTGTGACTTGTCGTTTCTCATGTGTTGTTCCGAAGTCCGGTCGACCGTACAAAAAATCTTCGGTGCAGCCGACTTCTCAGCAGTGCAGCATGCATTGTTGACCGGATCCGGCAACTACTGCCGATCGCGGCCTCGTTTGCCACCGCACGTCGCCCGCTGCGGCAATAATTCTGTCGCCCATGGGCGTTTCCGGCCGTTTTCGACGAAAAACCGTGTTGACATAAATTGCCGATCAGCGATATCACTCTGACTCTCACGCCGGATTCAATTCTGAATCCAATCAATTCCTCTCAATTCTTCTCTTCCTTCAGTTCCACTTCGGAACTTCCCTGAGCACAACGACCTTCATCTCACGAAGGTCCTGCGATGTCGATTGCGCGTCAGCGGAGTGGATGTCGAATGTGTTCCCCCTTCTCTCGTCTCGCCTCTCTCTCCTTTCGACCTGTACAGTTGAGGACATCATGAACGAGTTCCCAATCGGCGCTCATCATGAGCCGCAGATTCTGCAATTCCCAGGTGCTCCTGTCGCACCGACTGCAGAAGCTGCATTTACGGCTCCCCCTGACACTGCTCCGACTCAACAGTCCGTTCTGGTGTTTTCGCCGCGACCAGGAGCTCGACAGCTGCTGGCAGATGACGTTCGAAAGCGAGGGTTAACGGTTTGTGAGACCGACAGCCCGGACGCCATGCTGTTTCACCTGAGCCGTCAGGAATTCCAAATCTGCATCATTGACGATGCGGACACGGTTTCGCGGCTGCAGGAAGTCAATTCAGCGATTCGAAGTCATTCTCGATCGGCCCAGGTGCTCTGCATTGTCTCAGAGGACTCACGTTGGGGTCGCGAGACGCTGCCGACATTTGAATGCGAAGTGATTGAGCGGCCATTCACTCCGACTCGCTTCGGCTGTGCTTTGCTGACAGCCATCCAGAAGGCGGAGCTGATTCTGGAGAATGAAAAACTTCGTCGTCAGCTCCTCAACAGAAATCTGATGGATCTGGTGGGCAGTACCCCAGCCATGCAGTCGCTTCGCGAGAGCATTCGCATTGCGGCCGATGATGACCGAACGGTGCTGGTGCGAGGAGAATCAGGCAGTGGGACGACGCTGATTGCCGAAGGCCTGCATCGCTGCAGTCGTCGAGCTTCTGCACCTTTCCTGCGAATCGACTGCAGCCTTCATTCAGTCGAGACACTTGAACATCAGCTGTTTGGAGACTCTACTCCGGAGGGATTCCCCGGATATCTGAATCTGGCAGAGGGAGGATCCGTTCTGCTGGACAACGTGGAAACGGTGGCACTGCCGTTTCAGAAGAGGCTGGCCCAGTTACTGGAGCAGCGAGCGACGGCACTATTGAATGAAAGCACGGACGCACCCGATATCCGGTTCATTGCGGCAACGCATTCGGACCTGAATCGGTTGGCCATGGAAGGCCGTTTTCGTGACGATCTGCTGCAGCATTTGAGTGGGATTACGCTGCAGTCACCTCCACTCCGGGTTCGCCAGAATGACATCCCGCTGCTGGTGGAACACTTCATCGGTCAGATCTCGCTCAAAGAAGGTCGACCGCTGCGAGCTGTCACGCCCGCAGCCCTGGAGCTGCTCGAAGCCCATCCCTGGCCGGGCAATGTCCGGGAACTGCAGAATGTCATCGAGCGAGCCTGCACAGCTCAGGTCTCCGAAGCCATCACGGCGGAAGATCTTCGACCGTGGCTGCAAAACGGAGCGACCGAAGATTCCGTCGAAGGCGTGGGAATGACGCTCAGAGAGATGGAACGCAAGCTGATTGAGTCCACATTTGCTCGGTGCAACGGTAACCGCGAACGTACGGCTCAGATTCTGAAGATTGGCTTACGAACGCTCTCGGGAAAACTCAGAGAATACGGTTACCCACCTCGCGGGGGCCCAGGTTCAAATATCCGCATTCAGACCACCGAGCTCAAGGCGGCCTGAGACCAACGGTTGGGAAACCAATAAAACAAATGGCACTGAACCCGGCGAACTCTTGTTAAAGAGTTCGCCTTTTATTTTGCCCCTCCCCAGGCTGTCGATCGGCGACAGCTCGGCAGTCAGAAGAACCGGGAGAACCCCCGAGGGCAGCGACGACAGACCGCGACTGCCGACTCCGACCTCGTCTTGTTGCTTCCTTCGGACCGGCGTAGACTTTGTTGTTAGCGGAGATGGAACCCGCCGGCTGCCGGAATAGAACCTGACACGTCTGCTCATGCTGCAACGATTGCTGCGTCAACTGCAACACGTCGTGACCGCACTGGTCCTGCTGATCATCCTGTTGATCGGGGCGGAGTTGTGGTTTAGAAATGCGCGCCCGGTGCGGGATCCCGCGGTAGCAACTCAGGCAGACGTCAGCGATCAGTCATGGCTTGTGCCATCCGCAACGCAGCATCATCTGATGCGGCCCTTATCGGATGTTGTCTCTGATGATGGGTTGATCCAATTTCGTACGAACAGCCTCGGCCTGCGCGGTCCGGAGCCCTCATTGGCGGCCACCGATGGTACGTTCCGTATCCTGCTTTTGGGCGATGACACCGTTGCGGGGGCATGGCTTGAAGAAGCGGACACGCTGAGCGTTCGGCTGCAAAAATATCTGGCGGCCAATCTTGACGGTCCGGTCGAGGTTGTGAACGCGGGTGTCCCCGGCTATTCACCCGTGCTTAGCCTTTTGCAGTATGAACAGGATCTGGCACGGCTGCGGGCAGACGTCGTTGTCCTGCATTTTGATATGTCAGATGTCGCGGACGAATCGGTTCATCGAGGAAGTCTCAGGATGGAGGGCAGTCGGTCCGTCTGCATTCATCCATTCCTTGCGCAGGACAATGGAAAAAAAAATCGGTTGCTTTCGATGTTTCGCGAATCAGCTCTGGCGAAAGCCGTGAGCGAGCAATTCTTTAAATTCCCGGACCGCGGAGCCGACCGGGATCGATATGCGTGGACTCGATCAGGCGCGGGTGATTTGCGGATCCAGATTCGTCATACCATGGATTCGGTCACTCGCCTCCGTGCAAGGACTCAGAAAGCCAACCAAATGTTGCTCGTGACGACCGCACCCGTTTCCTGGCAGGTCCTCGCCCCGGCACGGAATCGGTCGCTCAGTGGTCGATTTGGCATCAACGGTGAACAGCCAGTGACCGATGATCTGCCATTTCAGCTGCTGTCGGCATGGAGTCGACATACCGGTGTCCCACTTTGCACCTCGATTGACGTGTTTCGCGCTGTTGAATCCCCGGAGAAACTCTTTCAGACCAACAGTCCTCGACTGTCGAAAGACGGGACTGATCTGTACGCGCGAGAGATGGCACGCACCATCCTGGCAACTCCACAGGCGGTCGCCGGCCGACTGCGGACGGTTCGCTGATGGGGCGTATTGTCATTGCTAAATCCTCTGCAGACGACGGTTTTCGACGACGATTGGCTGCATGCTGCCCGACTTGTAGGAAATCCCTGTCCGCCATACACCATGTTCTGACCGTTTGTGGTGTTTCCGAATACAGGTGGACTGATGAGCGCTTTTGAGTCTGTTTGTCACTATTTCGAAGAAGCGGCCGGGGTGATGGATCTGTCACCCAACATGAAGAAGCTGCTGCTGACGCCGGAACGCGAAGTCAAAGTTCAGGTCGCCATGAAGCTGGACAATGGCGAGATCGCCACGTTTGTCGGCTTCCGGATGCAGCACAACAGTGCGCGCGGCCCCATGAAGGGTGGATTGCGCTATCATCATGAAGTCGACGCGGAAGAAGTGCTGGCGCTCGCATCGCTGATGACGTGGAAAACTGCTGTCGTGGGAATTCCCTACGGTGGAGCCAAGGGAGGGATCACCGTTGATCCCCGGTCCCTCAGCGAAGGTGAACTCGAGCAAATGACTCGCAGGTTCGTCGATGAAATCCAGGACATTATCGGGTCAGACAAAGACATTCCGGCGCCCGACATGGGAACCAACGCGCAGGTCATGGCATGGATCGTCAATCAATATGAGAAATTTCACGGTTTCAATCCAGCCTGCGTGACGGGGAAGCCGCTGGAGCTTCACGGGGCATACGGGCGTGAAGAAGCAACCGGGCGCGGAGTGGGCCTGCTGACCGAGGCGTTGCTGGAAAAGAACGGCAGGACCATGCAGGACATCACAGTGGCCATCCAGGGATTTGGGAACGTGGGCACCTACACGGCAGCCTACATTCATGATCGCGGCGGCAAAGTGGTTGCAATTTCCGATGTGGGCGGAGCAAAGTATGAGCCGGGCGGAATTGATATTCCTAAAGCGATTGAGCATGTGCATCGACATCGGTCGCTGGCAGAGTTTGACACGTCGCACAGGATCAGTAATGAAGAATTGCTCACTTTGGACGTCGATGTCCTGATTCCGGCGGCCCTGGGCGCCGTGGTGACGAAGGAGAATGCGGAAGATGTGAGGGCCCGGTATCTGATTGAGGCGGCAAACGGCCCTGTGCTTCCTGAAGCAGATGTCATCCTGCAACGCCGGAACGTGATTGTGTTGCCCGATATCCTGGCCAACGCCGGGGGCGTCACTGTCAGCTATTTTGAGTGGGTTCAGAACCAGCAGTATTTCCGCTGGGATCTCGAACGAACTCGTGAAGAACTTGCGAAAACCCTGACAGGCAGCTTTGAAAAAATGTGGAGCATCGCGACCGAGAAACATATTCCGTTGCGAACGGCCGCCTACCTGATGGGAATCGGCCGCGTGGGTCGAGCCACTGTGCTGGCTGGAATTTGAACCATCGCGACCACGGCGACTCCGCAGGCTGACTGACTGCCGCTTCGAAAAACGCCGTCAGCGTCGTGATCCTGCACATGACGCGTCTGCCTCACTGCTCCGAATGACACGTTTCCCGTCGAATCTCTCTTTGCGACTCGACCCAGGCTTGTGTTGACGAAATAATCCACCACAAAACTGTGTGCTTTTCCCGAGTTTTTTGAGTCCATTTATGAACACTCCTTCCGAGAAACTGTCGTCTTTGCATATTTTCGGCGGTCTCACCAAAGAAGACGCGACGGCCGTCTGGCACAGTGTCGAGCAGAAACGATTTAACGCGGGAACTCAGATTCTGGAAGAAGGGGATGGCGTTCAGGCCCTGTGGCTGATCCTGGAAGGTGAGTGCATCGTCAGTCGAGGCTGCGGTGACGGTGGAGTTCGTGAGTTGGCTCACCTCAAAGCGGGCGACGTGTTCGGCGAAATGTCGTTCATCCGAACGGCTCCTCATTCGGCGAACATCATTGCCAAGACCGATGTCGTGACGTGTGCGTGGAGGCGGGAAGATTACCTGAAGCTGGCTCAGAAGAGTCCTCGTGCAGGATTCCAGATTGCATCCAATATTGCTGCGGTACTGGCCGAACGCATCCGCCGGATGGACCACTGGGTCTGCGATCTCATGTCTCAGCCGGAGACGCAGTCGCACCGCGATGAATGGGAGAGTTTCCGTTCAGCCGTCTATACCAACTGGCAGTTTTGATCTTTGTGTGTCGTGGCGGATGGAGTGAATGAAATGTCCGAAGATCTGACAGAACTCGACGTGTACGCTGCCAGTGTGGCTCAGCGCGCTCGTTTGGCAGCTCAACAGCTTGCACAAGTCACGGGGGACCAAAAGCTGCGTTGGCTGCGGAGAGCGGCCGCACGCCTGCGCGAGAACGCCGCTGAGATTCTTGCCGCCAATCAACTCGATCTGAACGCTGCCGAAGAGCATGGAACGACCGGCGCCATGCTCGATCGGCTGCGACTGACGGATGATCGATTGACTGCGGTTGGCAATGCGGTCGTCGAGATTGGGCAGCTGCCGGACCCCGTTGGTGAAATTATGGAGAGCTGCCGCAGGCCAAACGGCCTGCTGATCACAAAAGTGCGTGTGCCGCTCGGTGTTGTCTTTTTCATCTACGAATCGCGGCCTAACGTCACCGTTGACGCGGCAGCATTGTGCGTCAAGAGTGGCAATGCTGTCATTCTCCGCGGCGGCAGCGAAGCCAGAAACAGTAATCAGGCTTTGCATCGCGTGTTGGTGGAATGCCTCAGGCTGGAGGGTCTGCCGACCGACGCGGTCCAGCTTGTCCAGACGACAGATCGGGCAGCGGTGGGTGAGTTCCTGAAACTCGGTCAACTGATCGATGTGACCGTCCCGCGTGGCGGTCGCTCACTGATTGAGCGTGTAGCGGCAGAAGCAACCATGCCGGTGATCAAACATTTCGACGGCGTTTGTCATGTCTATGTCGATGCATCCGCCGATGAAAAGATGGCCACAGAAATCACGGTGAACAGTAAGTGCCACCGACCTGGCGTGTGCAACGCCGCTGAGACTCTATTGATTCACAGGGAGGCGGCCGCTCGGTTTTGGCCGGCTTTGGCATCGCGGCTCCAGCAGGAAGGAGTGGAACTGCGTTGCTGTCCGGAGAGCGCAAAGGACATTGACGGTGCCGTTCCGGCGACCGACGATGACTATGCAGCCGAGTTCCTGGATCTCATCCTGTCCGTGAAAATCGTTGATTCTGTCGATGCAGCGATTAACCACATCAGGACGTTTGGGTCCGCTCACACAGAATCCATTGTCACACAGGATCTCAACGCTGCGACCGTGTTTCAAAATGAGGTCGATTCAGCGGCCGTGATGATCAATGCCAGTACACGCTTTAACGACGGCGGCGAGTTTGGCCTGGGCGCGGAAATCGGAATCAGCACGGACCGCTTCCATGCGCGAGGACCATGCGGCCTGCGGGAAATGACAAGCTACAAGTACGTCGTCCACGGCACCGGCCAGATTCGCTGATGTGATCGTGAGTTTTCAGGTGATCCTGTGGTTCATGTCCAGACACCATGACCGAATGCAGAACGAGCCGGTCGAGTGACTCGCCGGTTCCCATGCTGACTTCAAGCCTGACCGGGTGGAGTTCGAATCACAAGATTCCGGATTTCGGTCATATCTTCCATCGCAAAGCGCACGCCTTCACGGCCAAGTCCGCTGTCTTTCACACCACCGTAAGGCATGTTGTCAACGCGCCAGGAGGGGACGTCACCAATGATGACACCTCCAACATCCAGGGTGTCCCAGGCCTGCTGCATCCGGTACAGATCCCGAGTAAAGATACCGGCCTGCAGTCCGAACGAACTGTCGTTGACTTCGTGCAGTGCACTGTCAAATGAAGAGAAACGGCTGAGCACAGCCACCGGACCAAAGGCCTCTTCAGTGCAGATGGTCTGATCGCGAGGAACATCCTCCAGCAGAGTTGCCTCCAGCATCGCACCTTGTCGACGACCGCCACACAGAATTTTTCCGCCCGCTGAGGTGGCTTCGTTCACCCAGGACTCCAGGCGTTTCGCTTCGCTTTCGGAAATCATCGGTCCAATGAATGTGGATTCCTTTTTCGGATCACCGGACCGCAGTTTTTGCGTAGCCGCGATCAGACGATCTTTCAGGTCATCGTAGATGGACTCGTGGACAATGATCCTCTGCACACCGATACAGCTTTGTCCCGACTGATAAAATGCACCAAAGACAATTCGTTCGGTCGCATCTTTGAGGTCGGCATCGGCATCGACAATCACTGCCGCATTGCCACCAAGTTCCAGGACCACCTTTTTTCGTCCGGCCCGAGCCTTCAAATCCCAGCCGACGGCAGGCGAGCCGGTGAAGCTGAGAAGTTTCAGTCGATCATCGGTGGTGAAGAGATCGGCTCCCGCACGGCTGCACGGTAAAATCGAGAAGGCACCTTTTGGCAGATCCGTTTCCGCCAGTACCTCGCCGATCATCAATGCCCCGATGGGAGTACGACTGGCAGGTTTGAGTACAAAGGTACATCCCACCGCCAGCGCTGGCGCAATTTTATGGGCAGCCAGATTGAGCGGGAAGTTGAACGGAGAAATGAATGAACACGGGCCTATCGGGACGCGTTTGAACATGCCGCGATACCCTCGAGCTCGTGGTGAGATCTCCAGATTCATGACCTCACCGGTCATCCGTACGGATTCTTCAGCAGCCACTCGAAACGTATCAATCAGCCGACTCACTTCTCCACGGCTGTCTTTGATCGGTTTGCCGGCTTCCACACACAGCGCCATCGCCAGCTCGTCAGATCGCTGAGTGAAGCGGTCAACGCAGTGGTACAGGACGGCCTGCCGTTCATACGGCGGCATCCGGCGCATGGCCTCGTCGGCCTCGACGGCGGCGGCGATACCCGCATCAATCGCGGCCGGGTCAGCAACCGCAACTCGCGCGGCAGCTTCGCCTGTGAATTTGTCCGTAACGACAAGATCATCATTCGGGCTCTGTGGTTCATTCGCCAGATAATACGGATAGGATTCATTGAGCATGGTGGTCGGCTTTAGCAGTGAAGGAATTTGCAGCGGGTCGTCGAGAATCAGGCCGTATCGGTCATGATCACGAACGCTAACGTGTCCATGACAACCACCGGCCCATCAGCGATTTAACAACGGGTGTCAGACGGGTTCGATTGTACATATCTCCCACGCGTCGAATCGCTTCCGCCTGTGTCGGATAGGGGTGAATGGAATTGGCAACTTTGCCGAGACCAATTCCATTGTTCATCGCCAGAGTAATTTCGGAAATCATGTCTCCGGCATTGCCGGCCACGATCGTCGCGCCAAGGATTCTGTCTTTGCCTTTGGCCGTATGGACACGAACGAACCCCTCTTCTTCACCGTCCAGAATTGCCCGATCAACATCGGTGAATTCCATCGTATAGGTATCGATGGCAATGTTTTGTTCAGCCGCTTCTTTGGGATAAAGACCCACGTGCGCGATTTCCGGAGATGTGTACGTGGCCCACGGAATCAGCAGAGAACTCGCTTTGCCGCGGCCCATGAAAAGAGCATTGCCGATGACCTTGCGCGCCAGAAAATCGGCGGAGTGTGTAAATTTGTACTTTGAGCAGATATCTCCGGCGGCATAGATATTGGGATTTGTCGTCTGCAGTTGATCGTTCACTTCGACACCGTTCGTGTCGAATTTCACACCCACCGTTTCCAGTCCAAGTCCATCGGTATTCGGAGTACGTCCGGCTGCGACGAGCAGGGCATCCACCGGTTCGTCGTACGACGTTTCGTGCGATTGTGCAGAAAGTCGAATTCGTTCTCCATCCATACGGAATTGTGTTTGCCGGCCGCAGCACAGCAGATTGACGCCGTCACTGAGCAACGCTTTTTCGACAATGGCTGCGGCATCCGGGTCCTCTCGAGGAAGAATTCCGTGCGTCGATTCGATCAAAAATACTTCTGAACCGAATCGCGCAAAGCTTTGAGCCAGCTCACATCCGATTGGTCCTGCGCCCACGATGCCGAACCGCCGCGGTAGCTCCGTGAGTGAGAAGACGGTTTCGTTGGTCAGATAGGGAACATCGGCAAGACCCGGAATCGGTGGCGCCGCTGCCCGTGCTCCTGTGCAAACAACCGCCTTTTTGAACTTCAGTGTGGTCTCTCCCACTTGAACCGTGTCCGACGCCGTGAATTTTCCGGGCCCCAGAAATACGTCGACGCCGAGGTCTCGGAAGCGGGCGGCAGAATCGTTGGGAGCGATACGGGATCGGAGTTCCCGCATCCGTCGCATCACGTCCGGAAAATCAACCTGAACCCCGTCAGGAACGCGTACCCCGAAGGCGTCCGCCCTACGAACGGCGGACGCGGCGCGCGCGGCGCTGATCATTCCTTTGGACGGCACACATCCAACGTTCAGGCAGTCCCCTCCCATCAGATCCCGTTCAATCAATGCAACTTTTGCGCCAAGTCCTGCCGCGCCGGCGGCTGTCACCAGACCGGCGGTTCCCGCCCCAATGACGACCAGGTTGTAGCGACCGGCCGGTGTCGGGTTCTGCCAGTCTGGCGGATGGACACTGTTCTCAAGCCGCTGATTGTATTCGTCGTGTGGTTCCAGTTGCGGGAGCATTTGAGTTCTTAGCAGCCAGGGTTAATCATTGGTGTGAGTCGTCGACGCATCGGTGTTTTTCCGGAAACGTGCCATGAGCTTCTTCACGATAATCGGAAACGTTCCGAGCAGGACGAACGCGAGGATCATCTGCTTACTCAGGATCGGTTGGGGCGCAGAGATAACATCCGGCATCGCCGCAACAAGAATCGATCGATTGATACTGGTGAGCCGTTTTTGGGCCGCACGCATTGCGGCCTGCTGCGTGTGTTTGTCTACGGTGCCGTTCGACGTCAGAGATTGGCCCAACAGGGTCCATGCAGATTCCAGGGCGAAATCAGGACGAATCAACACGGCATTGAGACCGTTGAGAAGAATGGTGGCCTGTTCATCATCCATTTTGACAGGCCCGTCAGCCAGCGTGTCCGCAAGTATCCGTGATTCCTCATCCAACTGCCCGCGAATGGATGCGCCGGGCGACAATGGATCGGCATCAGGACCAATCCGGTCAATGAATTCCGGCCAGTTCACGATGTCGCCTGGACGCAGCTGGGAGGAGTCAGCCAGCTGCGCCAGTCCAGGAATCGTGGAACCGGCGTAGATAAAGACGGCGGTGCCGGCCAGCATTCCCAGTTGGCTGACCCACCAGAATGTCCAGGTACGAATTCGGGTGAGCCCCATCACCACATTGATCACAAAGAAGGGCACGGCCGGAATAAGACGCAGGGTGAACAGGTAGAACGCTCCTTCCCGCTCCAGCGCCTGATTGAACGAGTCGAGCCTGTCACCAAATCTGGTCTGAATGGATTCGCGGAGAATGAATCGACTCAGCAGGAACGCCAGCGTCGCTCCCAGTGTTGACGCAAAACTGACCAGAATGATTCCGCGAACCAGGCCAAAATACCAACCGACGATCAATGTCATGGCCGCAGCACCGGGCAGCGACAACCCTGTCACCACCACATAAATCAGAAATGCCGCCCCATAGACCAAAAAAGGATGATCTGTCTGGAACTGCCTCAGAGTGGCCTCGCGATCGGCCAGGTAGTCCAGTGAGAGTCTGTCACCAAAAGATGAGTACAGAATGCCGCCACCGACGACGACGGCAGCGATCACGGCCACTTTCTTCCATGATCCCCTTCCAGCTGATGGTGACGGACCTGATACTATTTGTTCTGTCATTCCTGAATCGACTCATCCTGAGTGTTTATGGGAAGGCAACGACACAACAGCAAAGTACACGTCGTTTCAACCGAACGCTGGAAGACGTCATCAGTCGAGCGGCCCTTACGCACATGTTCCCACATGGTGGCCGGTCCCGCCCGGCTTCTCGAGTTCCAGGACAGACAAATACGACGCAGCTTTTTCGGCAAATCGTGCCTGCCATGCTGGATTGCTGATGCCCTGCAGAACTGCCGTGACTCCGTGAGAGCGTGGTTTCCCGACAGAATCAGAAGTTGTGTTCTCCCGGATTGACCGATAATTGGCAAATCGGACCGCTTCTCATTCGAATTGTGGGGATCCAATCGAACCCACTGGACTTCCGGATTCGTCTGTGTCTATATTGTGCGGCCCTAAACCAGCTAAATACTGCACAAACGTTCAGTTTTTGTGCAAGGACAAGGCCATGCCTAAACAAAAGACCCATAAAGGGATGAAGCGTCGCTTTAAGGTCACCGCTTCCGGAAAAGCCAAGCACCGAAGTGCGTTTCGAGGTCACTTATTGAGCCACAAGAACGGCAAGCGCAAACGCCATTTGCGCAACAGTGGCATTGTTGTCGGTGCGGACGCGCGGAATATTGTTGAGGCACTTCGCCCATCGCTGTAGCGGTGCGTGGCTCCTGAAAGACGAGCCACATTGAATCGAAATCATTTTTAAGCCGTGGTGGATTGAAACGTACTTGGTTTCGCCGCCAGGAGTTGGTCTGGGTCATGCGAGTTCGAATTGGAAAAGCGCGGCGTCGTTCCAAGAAGCGTCTTTTTAAGGAAGCACGCGGAAATGTCGGTGGTCGCAGCAAGCTGTTGCGAACCGTCAAGGAAACGGTCGTTCGTTCCCGGGCCTACGCTTATCGCGACCGCCGGGTCCGCAAACGCATGTTCCGTCAGCTGTGGATCACCCGGCTGACTGCTGCCTGTCGGGAGCGTGGCATATCTTATTCTCGGTTCATCCACGGACTGCACGCTGCCGAAATCAGTCTCAATCGCAAGTCACTGAGCGAACTGGCGATCCTTGACCCTCACATCTTCGATGAAGTTGTTGATTTGGTCAAAGCGGCTGAAGCCTGAGTCTCGACGGTCGCCGAATTCTGCGGGCCGGGATCGATGCCACCAACGTGTGCGCCGAATGAGCTGGTGGTTTTTGACTCGATTCAGACGCCAGGCGTCGTGGACCATGCACGTTGGGATGTTATTGCTGGCGGACGATGTGATTCTCAGCCCTGTCCCGAATGTGTGAATCATGGACATCCTGAATGCTTTTGACAAATACGAAGCGACGGCTCTGGCGGCGATTGATGCCGTCACTTCTTCGGAGCAGTTAGAAAAGGTCCGTATTGAGTTTCTCGGCCAGAAGAAGGGCAAGCTCCGGGACCTTCAGTCTCTGATCGGCAAGGCGTCCAGGGAAGAAAAGCCAGCGGTCGGAAAGCGATTCAACGAAGTGCGGACGAGCGTGGCCGCCCGTCTGGATGCGAAATCGTCTTCGATGAAACCGGGATCGGCTTCGCCGGAGCACTTATTCGATGTTACTTTACCCGGTACAAAACCTCACCTGGGGACGTTGCATCCGGTCACCAGGACCATCGTGCGTTTCCGTGAGATCATGGGGCGTTTCGGATTTGAAGTGGTTGAGGGCCCTGAACTGGAAGATGAGCGTCACAACTTTGAATCGCTCAATATTCCGGACGACCATCCGGCTCGAGATCCCCTGGACAACTTCTACATCGCCACCGCAGGAACGAATTCCGGCGGTCCGGTCCTGTTGAGAAGTCAGACGTCGACCGTCCAGATCCGCACCATGGAGAACCAGCCGCCGCCGATTCGGATTGTGTCACTCGGACGCGTGTATCGACCGGATACGATCGACCGGACACATTCGTGTATGTTCCATCAAATGGAAGGCCTGATGGTCGATCGCCATGTCACAATGGCGCAGCTTAAGACTCTGCTGACGCTGTTTGCACATGCGTTTTTGGGCCCTGATGTGAAAATTCGTTTTCGCCCGTCATTTTTCCCATTCACGGAGCCATCTGTCGAAGTGGACATGAAATGGGGTGATTCGTGGATGGAGATCGGCGGAGCCGGAATGGTCGATCCCAATGTTTTCAGGGCAGTGGGGTATGACCCGGAGGAAGTGTCCGGGTTTGCCTTCGGTCTCGGGATCGAACGCTTCTGTATGAAGCATTTTGAAGTCGATGACATCCGACGGTTCTATGAGAACGACGTCCGCTTTTTGAGCCAGCTGTAGGACGATCAGGTCATCGCCTGTTCAGCCACGCCGCCAAGTGACCCGATGGACATCTCGCAGGATGACCACGGGGCACCTCGCATCAATGGTGAGAACTGAGTTCAGTCCGTCAACAGCAGCGGTCCGGAACAGAATCGGCAAAGCACGCTTTGACCAGCGTATTTGCTAGCTGCTCGCAGCTCTTTGGCACAATGAGGGCAATTCGAGTAGAGGCCCGTGACCATGACCGAACTGTCGTAAGTAAAGCTCACATCACAGTGACGGCAGGCGACATTCCTGTTCTTATACTTTGAGTGGATTCGCAGCTCATCGTTGCAGCCCGGACACTGTACGTAGTGGCCTCGTGCGAGGACAAACTGAGCCGGATCGATTTCTTTGAGCGGCACGAATTTGGGAATCTCGACGCTGTCTTCCGTGAGCTCACTGTTGAGCAACGCCCGACAAGACTGACAGTGGACGAGATTCGCAGGCATGTCGTCGCCACAATCCGGACAGGGCCCCCCCTGCCATGCTCCCTGAATCCCCTTCGGGATTTCCTGAGATTCCGATGAATCTGACTGCACGGAAATAACACTGCTCATAACGCACTCCGGCACAACGAGGCACCAACTTGTAGCAAAATGCAACGTACCGTTGACAGAAAGCGACGCGTCGAAGTTTTCCGGGGCTGGACCGTGAAACAACAATCAACTCGAGGTGAATAATTTAACCAACCGCAGAAGTGTGAAACAACATTCACGGTTCTCCAGATTGGGCTTTCACCCGGAATACTTCCCTGCTGCCCGAAACCTTTCCTCAGTTTGCCTTTATGGCAATTAGCCGGTGGAAAGTCCTCAGGTACAAATGTTCATTTGCTACCGCGGGTGAAGCATGGCAGGGGTCACCCAGGGGAGTCCTGCCCAACAACTCAAAATCACGGTCCGCCCGAATGACGGTCACTACTCCATTTTCCGCGACGCAAAAAATGTGCCCGTTTATGCAAATCGGTGACGAGCTGTAGTTTCCATCGACTCTGTTGGTCCACAGGTTTCTGCCGGAAGGCATCTCGAGACAGGAAACGACGCCGGAATCGCCCCACAGAAATGCCAGATTGTTCCACACGACCGGCGTTGGAACATAAGGCAGGCGTTGGCGCCGCTCAAAGATGACGCGCGAACGATCACCGGTGCTGTGCAGGTCGACACCGATCAGATGTTTCCCCTGACCTCCTCCGCCGCAGGTTGCCAGCACAATCCCGTTCGAGATGACCGGGGAAGCCACCGTGCGATGAGATAATTCGCCGGTTTCCCACTGAACCATTCCGTTGGACAGATCCAGACAGCTCACACCATTGGTGATCGAAACACAGATCAGAACAGGTCGACCGTCGACTTCGGAGACGACCGGGGTGACGTACGATGCGCTGCCTGACGTTCTGGGAGTCCGCCATTGACGATCACCGGTCATTGCGTCGAAGGCTTCGATCGAACTTGGCCCCAGCTGGTCGTTGGCAACGACTACCAGACCATTTACAACAATCGGCGAAACGCCCAGCCCGTGGATGCCCTCGAATTCACCCAGGTCAACTCTCCAGACCTGTTCACCGGCGAAATCCCACGCGCCAATGATGTACGATTGTTCATCTGCGAAGGTCACATAGACCCGGGTGCCGTCCGTCGCAGGACTGCTGGTGGCCCAGCTGTTTTTCTGATGTCGCGGGTTCGATTGCAGTGCCAGTTCCCGACGCCATTTTTCTACTCCCGTGTCGGCATCGATCGACAGGAGAAGTCGACGTTGCCCCTCGTCCGTGGCCGACGTGACAAAGAGCGATTTCCCCCAGATGCAGGGTGAAGAATGTCCTGTCCCCGGCAGATCAATCTGCCAGGCCGGATCGGATGCCTTCCATTCGGTCGGAACGCCGGTTTGATCGCTGACCCCGGTCCCGTTCTCACCGCGAAAACGGCTCCAGTTTTCAGCTCCTGCGGGAACCATGGTGCACACGACAATCCCGATCGTAGACAGCGTTTTACAGTATTTCATGGCGGAGAACCGGAAGGTTGGCGGACGGAGAGGTGATCAAAGAATGACAGGCGAGGCGATGCAAATCTTCACCAGCCGCGACCGGACAGATGCACCTCGTGAGCGTTCCCGGTATGCTCCTCGGTCGCGATTGGAATCACCGTCATTTTAGATGCCGACGGCGGGCGATCAGCCTGAACGTGACCGAATGGGGAAGAAACACGTGAACGCTGAAAAATCAGATGAAGAAGTTGGTGGAGCGTATTTGTTCAGCTGGGACGGGGCCGTGTGGCGGGACGTCGTTCGCCTGAGACCAGGCCAGATTGTGACCGTTGGTCGGTCGGCGACGAATCGTATCGTTCTTCAGGACGAAGCGTGCAGCCGAAACCACTGTGAACTGTTTCATTCACCGGATGGCTGGAAGTTGCGTGATCTGGAGAGCAGAAACGGAACACGTCTGGGAAACGGAGTCATCGACGGCGATCAGGTCCTCAGCAACGGCGATATCATCGTGATTGGCCAGTGCCAACTGGCATATACTGACGATCTCGAGCAGGCTCGCGTGCTGCCCGCCGGCGACCAGACATCTCTGGACGCGATGACCGCGACCTACTCAGGAACGCCGGACGAAGAGCCGGCCATCCTGCACCGCAGTCTGCGCCCGGAGTTTCTCTCGGGCGACGTGATGTCAGGGGCAGTCCAGGCAGATCTCACGCGACTCTACAAACTCGGGCTGGAAATGGGAGCAGCCCGCAGTCGGCAGGATCTCATTGACGTCGTCCTCCAAAGCCTTGTCCGCGAAACTGTCGCCGACATCGCTGCCATTCTGCTGACTGCACCCGAGGGCCCTGAATTTCCTGCTCCAACGGACCTGCATCTTTCTGCCTGGCACAGCCGGGATGACCTCCCGTACCGCCGGGTTTCCGACAATCTGTCCCGTGCAGTCCTGAGCAGTCGGGAAGCAATCCTGGCGCGCGACGTCAGCGACCACACTCAACTGGCTGTCTTTGACAGCCTGGGCGAAATGCGGGCCCGGAGCGTTGTATGTACTCCCATTCATCATGGTGAGCGGGTGTTGGGTCTTGTGCATTTGTACGCGACCAACCCTGATAATACGCTCGACAAGCAGGACCTGGAATTCACGCTGGCGGTTGCACGGCAACTTGCCCTGGCACTCGACAGCCAGCTGGAACGTGAATCGCTGAAGTCGAAGGTCGACCTGGTTCGGACAGTCAATCAGTCGTTGCGAAAACAGCTGGAATCTGACCAGCAATTGATTGGTGCGAGTCCCGTGATGTGCGACCTGCGCGAACGGATCGGACTGATCGCTGAAACGGACGCCAGTGTGCTGAGTCGAGGAGAAAGCGGCTGCGGAAAGGAATTGATTGCACGAATGATTCACACCAGCAGTCCTCGTTGTGAGTGCTCGTTAGTGTGCCTGAACTGTGCAGCATTGAATGAGAGCCTGCTGGAAAGCGA
>JBDOMX010001076.1:0-4191 GCA_039831615.1 Planctomycetaceae bacterium | reverse complement strand
CGCCGAATAGGCGTTTCTGTACGTTGGTGGGCGGCTTGCCCTGCGGTGACACGACCTGATCGATCACTTGGTTAGCGATGTCGAGGAACAGCTCCGACTGCAGCGGAGAGATCAAGTTGAGATAACCCGCTCCCATAACTTCGTCGGGCAGACTGTCTGCGATCGACGGGTTGACGCCATACAGGTCCTGCAGCGTGTTGCCGTACTCCACCTTGCTCAGACGACGGATCACGAAGGGCCCCGGGTCGCGCTTGGCAAGGTATTTGAGTTTGCCGATCCACGTTATGAACTGGCGACGTTCCTCATCGGTCGGGATCTTGTCCGCATGTTCGGGTGGCATGTCGTGCACCTTCACATTCGCGACCGCCTTCTTCCAATGCAGGAACGATGACGTGGTGCCGGGGCTCCGGAGTGCCGATCCGAGATTGATGCCTGCCTCGGCGCGGCTGCCGTGGCAATGAATGCAGTACTTACGGACGAAGGGGCCGATCTGCTCTTTGAGCGTTTTATTGGCCTCAGCTCGGAGCGCCGCTGCGTCCGCACGACCATCCTCGGGCTCTGCGCGACAGGGTGAAATCGAAGACAAGGCCAAAGCAAGGCCCGCAACCGTTGTCGGAAGAATCTGGAAAACGTGTGATGACCGCATGCTTGATGTCCAACCGATTTGGTGGGAGGCTCAGGTGGACGGCCTTCGCCCGTGAAGGAGTCCAGGTTCTAGTGTCTTCTGTTGAACCGCAGAAACCTGGAAAGTGTGCGAGAACAATGCCCTATTCTAGCGGCGCCGCGCTTGCGAAACACCACCATTTTCGCAGGACCTCGGCGAGCCGTTTCACGACAGAATTCCGCGGATTCCGAGATACGGCATGGAAAGGAAGCCTGCTTTGCTGGGTGGACGATCCAAAGCCGTTTCTCGAGTTGAATCTCAGCGGTGCTGCGTGTCAAGACATGCTGAATAAATCCGTCCGAGTCGTCGGACACTCCGGGAATCCGGTAAGCAGCCGTGTCCGTCTTCCGGGAGTCAGATTTCGAAACCGTCCGGACCTCGACTTCGAGTCCAAATGTCATCTTCTGGACCGCTCTGGTTGAAACGTTTTCAAAATGTCTCTGTTGGAATTTCGAAGAGGGTTGGCTTCGCGGCACTAAAACCCCGAGAACAAAGGGGACACCCACATTGAACAAGAACAAAGGAACAAAGGGGACACCCACATTTGCTGATCGCCGGTCAGTGAAACACGGTATTGTCGGTGCTGACCTCCACCACACAAACCTAGTGCATTGCGGTAGATAAGGATGAATTGCCGCTCGAGTTGCCAGGTCGGCACCGGTCTGTGAACCGAGGAGCTCTGGGAGCGGAAATGGGCGGCTGACTGCCCAGACCGCCGCTGCGTCGCACGATGCCGGCGCGTCGACTCGCCTTGCTCACATTTTCTATTTTCCCGCGTGGCAGATCACGTCACGCGTCCGTGATTGGGAAGAGTGGGTGTCCCTCTTTTTCCGGAAGAGTGGGTGTCCCTCTTTTTCAGCCGTAAGTCCCGTGTTTCACGGCGATTTGAGTTCGGCGGAGTTTTTTGACCTTACGGGAAGAGCTGCGCATGTTTCCGACGCATTCCTAAGCGTTCGCTGTTTTCAGTTTCGAACAATATCGCAATTCGGCAGCGCGCGTTCCAGCTCTGAAATTCGACGTCGGGTCAGACCGGGGCAGTTTTCGATGACCAGATATTCGAGTGATGTCAAACCCTTGATCGTGTTCAGGGCTTCGTCGGTCAGGCGCAGGCAGCCATTCAATGTAAATTCACGCAGCTTCGTCAGCCTCGACAGATGCGCCACTCCGGCATCGGTGATCTTCGTGCAATTGTCGAGATAGAGTTCTTCGATCGTTGCCTTGCCACTGATGTTTTTCAGAGCAACGTCGGTGAGGTTGGCGCAATCTGCGAGGTTGAGTGTTTTCAGTTGTGGCATCCCACTCAACACAGCGAGTCCTTCACCTTTCAGGTTCGGTGTACTCCACAGATGAAGTTCCCTCAGCGACCGCATTTGTTTCAGATGTGCCAGACCGCGGTCAGTGAAGTTGTCGTTGTCGCCCAAGTTGAGATATGTCAGTCCTGTGCTGCCGCGCAGGTTTTCGAGACCTTCGTTCGTCAATGCGGCGATGCAACCAATGTTGAGCGACTCCAGATTGGGCATGTCGCGCAGCGTCTCAAGGCTCTTGTTGGTAAGTTCGAGGCAATAGAACAGGTTCAGCGTTTTCAGCCGGTGCTTGCCGCTGAGATTGATGACGGCCGCATCCGTCAGCTGAAACGACTCCATCATGTCGAGATGTTCAAGTGTCGCGGGAAGCTGGATGTCGCGTCCTTTGAGCGGCCAGTTGAATCCCATTTCAAGGGTCTTCAAACTCTTGAGATTTCTGAACAGCGGGTTGTATCCCTTGGCCGTGAGACTGAAGTGTCCGAACAGGCCGAGGAATTCCAGCGACGTCAGGTTTTCCAGATGCTGCAACCCTTTGTCGGTGAGGTTTCTGTTGGCGCCCCAGTTTCGACTGCCATTCAGATTCAAGTACGTCAGCGATGTCAGTGTCGCGAGCGGTGCGAGGTCGGTGTCCTTGATCCCACCTGTGGAGTTGGAGATGTCAAGGTGCTTCAGGATTCGCAGTGACTGCAGACCGCCACTCTGGAATCCGCGAATGTTTCGCACTTCCAATCGAGTGAGCGACGGCAGCTTGGTGAGTTGGTGGTAGACTTCGGATAATGGAAGCCGCGTTTGACTGATGTCCAGTCGCGTCAACACTGGCAGTTCAGAAATCGCCCGGATTCCTTCAATGGTGACTCGGTGGCAGCGGGCGATGCTCAGGAATTTCAGTTGCCGAAGTTCGGCGACGTACGACAGCCCTTTGCTGGTGATCTGGTGACAGCCCGACAGATCGAGTTCAGACAATTCACGAGCCCGGCAAATACGAGCCAGGTCTGCATCAGTCAATTCGGTGCCCTGTTTCGCGAGAATCGCTTGAGCTTCAGCCACACTCAACGACTCAGGGGATTCCTGCGTGAACGCCTCGTCCTGAAACAAGCCGCCAGCCAGAATCATCAGCAGTGCATGCGCGATTGCGAATCCGAGTGTCGATCTCATGTCAGTAACTCGTTCAAAGGCCCCGACTGATCTTTCGCCTTGCCGAGCGCCATGTCCGGTTGGCCGAACAGTTCCTGCGGAATGCCCGCAAGGTGACACAGTGTCGTCAACCAGTTGCAGATGGTGTGTTTGTGATTCGGCCGACCGTACTGAGGATACGCCAGGTATCGTCCTTTCGACTTGAGCCTGTCACCCATGTTGCCCAGCACAAGCATTGGCCAGTCGGCCCCGATCGAGTGGTGCTGTGCCGCGTTGTCGCTCGTGTAAACGATGATCGTGTTGTCGAGCATCGTTCCGTCTCCTTCAGGAACGGCTTTCAACTTCGCGGCCAGTGCGGCGATCAGCTCGATGTGAAACGTGCGAATCGTGTTGCGGCAATCCTGAGCGGAAAACGTTGCATAGCCAGCTCCATGGCCAATCGCATGCACGTTGTTGCCAATGCCGATCCCCGAGTAGACCGTATCGAGTCCATCGGCATGCACGGTGACGACGTTGGTCAGTCCAGAAATCAACGCAGCCGCAGCCATGTCGAAATGAGCTTCCAGGTGATGCGTTTTGAATCTCGAGGTGTACTTGTCATCGAGGTCCGGAGCGTTCTCCTTCAGAACGTTCTGCATTGACACCAGTTTGACTCGGCGGTCCCGCAGGGCTTCGAAGCCATTCAGGTAATGGCCCAGTTTCTCCTGTTCCGTGGCGGGCAATCTCTTCTGTAGCTTGCGGATGTCGGCCGACATTGCATCGAGGACATTGCCAGTTCGCGTGTACTTCTTCTTGAGATCGCCACCTTCAAGAATGCTTCCAAACAGATTTTCGAAAGCCGCCATCGGGTTCTGCTGGAAGGGAAGTTGCTGTCCCTTGCCTTTGGCTGAAATCTCTGGAAACGTCACGCGTTGGCTGCCTTCGCCCATCTTGAAACCGACATGGTTGAAGACAGATGGAAACGTTTCTGAAAGATGGCCGTCGATCGTCGCGTACAGCGGCGGCGCATGTTGCGAGGCTTTGTAGCCGCCCAGAGCACCGTAATGCGCGCTGTGCCCCAGACGCGTCATTTTTCCGCTCAGGCCCTGG
>JBDOMX010001217.1:0-4198 GCA_039831615.1 Planctomycetaceae bacterium | reverse complement strand
GCTGCTTGACGAACCTACGGAGGGCATTCAGCCGAATGTTATCCAGCAGATTGGGCGTGTTCTGAAAACGTTGGTTGAAGAGCGCAAAATGACCGTGGTTCTGGTAGAACAGTATGTGGATTTCGTTCGAGAATTTGGCCAGAATTTTTACATCATGGATCGCGGACGAGTCGTGGCGAATGGTGTCACTCAGGAACTAAGTTCGGAACTTGTCCACAAACACCTGAGCGTCTGAATGAAATTTCAACTGAACGGAGAGCGACTCAGGCCTGGTGAACTCCGAGAGAGCGTGCAAGCAGACTCCTTTGAGCTGTTGGTCGCCGGTACCGGCCTGTGGAGCAAGTCAATCCATACAGACAACGCATGAAATTGCGTGAAATTTTTACAGTTTAGTCCACAGTCCTGAGCTTCTGCTGACTCTAAGACAGGGTTGAACCATGGGGATTTCCAAGTGACGACAGCTTCGGCCCAATCTATCCGCCACGGATATGGAACGCTCGAATTCGAATTGGTGGCGGGGCGGACTGTTGTCAGCCGGGCAGAAGCTTACAACCCTTTGAAATGGCTGGTCCCGCGACGTTCCACACCCGCTGCCTGGGCATTTTCCACCACATTTGGAGGAGGCCTGGTTGCCGGAGACCAAATTGAAATGCAGGTGGGTGTCCGTCCAGGAGCCAGCGCCGTTTTGGCAACGCAGTCGTCCACGAAGGTGTACCGGAGTGACTCGGGCGCCGACTGTAGTCAGATACTTGGTGCTACGGTTGATAAGGGTAGTTTGATGGTCGTGGCTCCCGACCCTGTCACCTGTTTTAGAGGAGCTCGTTACAAGCAGAAGCAAATCATCCGACTTCATCCCGAGGCGACGCTTGTCTACGTAGACTGGCTGACAAGTGGACGTCGTGCGAGAGGAGAGTGCTGGGCATTTTCACGATACCGCACACGACTCGACCTCTACCGTGCTGGTGAACGTTATCTGACGGATTCTCTTCTGCTTGATCCGGACGATGGACCGCTCGACAGTCCGTTCCGAATGGGGACGTTTCACTGTTTCGCTATGATGGTGATGTGCGGCCCTCAGACGCAGGAGGCAGTGGCGTCACTGCTGACGGAAGTCGGAGATCAAGCGATCCATCCGGGTAATGAAGTAGTGGATTCAGTAAGCTCGCTGAAAGACGGCGCCATCTGGCGGATTGCCGGACGAACAACCGAGCAGGTTGCCCGTCGACTGAAAAGTCGGCTGGATTTTTTGACACCAATCCTGGGTGAGTCACCCTGGTACAGAAAGTGGTAAAGCGGGGTAACATATGCACCTGTCTCCACGCGAAATTGAAAAACTGATGCTGCACAACGTCGGTTTTCTCGCGCAAAAACGGCTGGCTCGGGGTGTGCGTCTCAACCTTCCGGAAGCAGTCGCACTGATCGCATCTCAGATCCTTGAATTCATCCGTGAAGGTCGCTCGGTGGCCGAACTAATGGATCTCGGGCGTCAATTGCTCGGACGATATCAGGTTCAGGCCGGTGTCGCGGACTTGCTTCACGAAGTTCAGGTTGAGGGAACATTTCCCGACGGCACAAAGCTGGTTACGGTCCACTCACCAGTCGTGTCGGAACACGGTGACCTGGAATTGGCATTGTACGGCAGTTTTCTTCCCGTACCGGATCTGTCTGCCTTCGATACAGATGACGCTGCGGGGAGCGTGACAGCGGGAGAGATCCTGGCAGCTGATGGCGACCTGGTTCTGAATGAAGGACGAGATTGCGTTGAACTGTCAGTCACCAATCTCGGCGATCGGCCGGTTCAGGTGGGCAGCCATTACCACTTTGTTGAAACGAACAGTTCGTTGCAGTTTGATCGGAGTGCCGCCTACGGAAAACGACTCGACATTCCCGCCGGGACAGCCGTTCGCTTTGAACCAGGTGACACAAAGACCGTGACTCTTGTGGCGATCGGCGGCAATCAGGTGATTCGTGGAGGTAACAATCTCGCCGATGGTAAAGTGTCTGCTGACGGAAAACAGGCGACGCTGGAAAATATTAAGTCGCAAGATTTTGCAACCACGTAGCTGCATCAACATGGACACCGGCGACCGGTGTTAATTGAAGGACGGGGATTTATGGCTTACCGCATTACCAGATCAAACTACGCGGAAATCTACGGGCCCACGGTCGGCGACCGGGTTCGTCTCGGCGATACGTCACTCATTTTGGAAGTTGAAAGAGATTTTGCCGTTTACGGTGACGAATGCAAATTTGGAGGAGGGAAGGTTCTGCGGGAAGGGATGGGGCAGGCAGCAGGCGTCGGCCAGGAGGATGCTCTGGACGTGGTGATCACCAACGCGTTGATCGTCGATTATACCGGCATCGTCAAAGCTGATGTCGGTATCAAGGATGGCCGGATAGCGGGAATTGGCAAGGCCGGGAATCCGGACGTCATGGAGGACGTCACTCCGGGCATGATTGTGGGAGTCACAACGGAAGCGATCGCCGGTGAAGGAAAGATATTGACGGCAGGCGGTCTGGATACTCATATCCATTACATCTGCCCGCAGCAGGCTCATGAAGCTATTGCAAGCGGAATGACCACAATGCTGGGCGGCGGAACCGGGCCCGCCACGGGTACCTGCGCGACGACCTGCACACCAGGATCCGGCCACATCCGGATGATGCTGCAGGCGACGGATGATCTCCCACTGAATTTCGCTTTTCTGGGTAAAGGAAATACGGCGAAGCCCGAGGGCCTACCGGAACAGATTATCGGCGGCGCAGTTGGACTGAAACTTCATGAGGACTGGGGCACGACGCCTGCCGCAATTGACTGCTGCCTGAATGTGGCAGAACAATACGACGTACAGGTCTGCATTCACACAGACACACTGAATGAATCTGGTTTTGTGGAACGGTCGATCGCGGCGATGAAAGGTCGCACGATTCACACCTACCACTCTGAAGGTGCCGGCGGTGGTCATGCACCAGACATACTTCGCGTTTGTGGTGAAGCAAACATCCTGCCCAGCTCAACCAATCCTACACGGCCGTTCACCATCAACACGATCGATGAACATCTCGATATGCTGATGGTCTGCCATCACCTGGACAGGAATCTGCCTGAGGATGTGGCATTTGCTGAAAGCCGAATCCGGGGCGAAACCATTGCCGCCGAGGACATCCTCCACGACATGGGGGCCATCAGTATTATGGGTTCGGATTCTCAAGCGATGGGACGCGTGGGTGAAGTCATTACACGCACCTGGCAAACCGCAGACAAGATGCGGCAACAACGCGGACGTCTGCCTGAAGAAACCGGAGACAACGACAACGAGCGGATAAAACGATATGTCGCCAAATACACAATCAATCCGGCCATTGCTCACGGTATGAGTCAGCACATTGGTTCTGTCGAAACCGGGAAACTGGCTGATCTGACACTGTGGACCCCGGCCTTCTTCGGAGCAAAGCCGGAAATGGTCATTAAAGGCGGGATTATCGCTTGGGCGCAGATGGGCGATCCGAATGCCTCGATCCCCACGCCACAACCACTTTTCATGCGACCGATGTTTGGAGCTTTTGGCCGGGCGGCCAGTCCCATTTCGATCGCGTTTGTCAGTCAGGCGGCCGTTGATCAGAGAACGACCGAGAGCTATGGACTCGCTAAAATGATCAAACCCGTCAGCAACTGCCGGTCGATCGGAAAAAAGGACATGAAACGAAACGACGCCACTCCGGAAATTACGGTTGATCCGGAAACTTACGAAGTGACGGCCGACGGCGAGAAGCTCAGTTGTGCCCCTGCAGAGCGGTTGCCGCTCGCCCAGAAATTTTTTCTGTTCTGATTCGCATCAGACTGAACATATTACACATTGTCCTCTTTGGAGCCAAAAGGAAGAAAATCTCATGCATCTGGCGAATAGTGCTGTCTCACCTGAATGCATTGCGCTGTCCTGGGTTGGAGCAGCGACCGGAATATCACTTGCCGTTCGCACCATTCGAAAAACAACTGTTGATCGAGGCCAGCTGACCGAGGCGGTGTTGCTGACAAGTGTGGTGTTCGCCGGACAAATGATCAATGTCCCGGTTCTGTCGCACACCAGTATCCACCTGATCGGTGGTGCACTCCTCGCATGGTGGATGGGGCCTGCCCTGTCGACGATTTGCATGACCTCCATCCTTGCCGTCCAGGCTGTTTTTCTGGGGATGTCCC
>JBDOMX010001199.1:0-4199 GCA_039831615.1 Planctomycetaceae bacterium | reverse complement strand
TTCAAATTCCAATTGTCACGGGCCGCCTTTTCTATGCCAATATCATTCCCGAAAAGTGCGAAACTGGAACTTAGAACCAATGGTGGCAACGTTGTCGACGCTGCCAGCGTCGACAGTGACATGCGGGACCGGCACATTGTCTTCAATCGGCAACTGGCAGAATCAACTCGACGCGCGGCAATGAGCCAGTCGTCACTGGACACTTCCGCTGAGATCCAACGTGTTGACGCGGTGGCTGTTGCGAAAGCGATCTGGCGGGAACTCGTTCCGGCTTCGCGCCAGCATCTGGATCTTCGGGGAGTGGTATTGGTTACGCGATTGCGGGGTCTGCGGCGCAGTCACAGTGCGTTCCGCACCTCCGAACTGGTCCGTCAATCGGTCACGTGTTGGTCGTTGCCCGGATCATCAGTCGCCGGGATGATCAAATCAGCGACAATGGGTCGATGGTCTGAGCCTGCAGTCCATTTGATGCTGCAGGCGGCGACTTCGATATGGTGGCTGACCCAGCAGTGATCGATCGCGATGACGGGAAGTGGCATCGGCCAGGTTGCATGGTAGCCATACCCGTTCAGTGAAAAAGCATTTCGGAAACGGGTGCGAAGTTGATCAAAGTAAACCGAATCGACCGGAGTATTCATGTCGCCGACGATCACAGCGGGCGTGCCCGAATACTCTGCTGCCAGTTCGGTGAGGAGCGCGGTGGATTCTGATCGACGACGCCAGGGGTTGCCGGGGAGATCGCAGACTATCAACGCGAGCTTGTCGCGGTCGATGCAAAGCTGCAATCGTCCAAAGAACCCCTGAGGACTGTGGTGAAGTATTGCGCTTTCATCGATCGGATACTTCGACAGCACAACGACCTGGTGTGGAAACGTCGCGCAGTGATCATAGTCCGGACAGTATTCGGTCCAAAAGTCTTTCGACACTCGTGGTTTTCCGGTTTCTGCGAGCACCACGATGTCAGGGCTTTCGTCGTGGATCAAATCAAGAATCGCATCCCATCCGAGGTGCCCCCGAAAGACGTTCCAGAACAGAACCCGAACTGACTGATCGGATCGTTCAGCCTGTGGATGGAAATGAAACATCGTGCCGCCGACCCACACGACGCAGGCGACCGCAACCAGCAGCATTCGTGCCGCATTCCTGTTTCTTCCGAGAAGCCAAAACAGGACGCCGGCAAATCCGGCACAACCAAGAATCGATGCCGGTGAAAGCATATAGAAAACGATCGCCGGCAGGTGGTAATGATCCTGAACCGTCAGCCGGACGATGATTCCCGCGCCGGCAGCTACGGACATCAACCACGCAGCAGCCCCCGCCACAATGCGTCTGACGCTGCGGACTGCTGGTCTTTCTGTTGGGTCAGGAACTGGCATCAAAGCCTAAGCATTGCCGAGGGAAGTGTCGTGAAACGGTGAATCAACCTTCGTGCGATGTCCAATTCCCGATGCACGATACTCTTCGAATTCGATCGCTCGGCGTTCAAACAGCAAAAGGAACAGACCTGAACATCAGAAGCACGTTATTCGAAACGGCTTCACTGCGAGTGATCAGAATCTGGTGCAGTCGCGCGACCAGACGCCACGAAAGTTATTCGTCCGGCAGCGGTGAGTAAATGATAAATCCCTTGTTCGTCCCACCGATCACAACTCGCACATCACCGTCACGGATACTGATCACGTGATCCAGCCAGTCGTCTGGCTGTCCGGTTCCCACTTCCCCAACTCGATTCCACGACGCTCCTGAATCTTCGGAGAGGAAGAGATTGCGGTCGCCGGTATAAGTCGAGTAAAGCACGCGGTTGCCTCCCAGCCATGCGAAATCGTCAGCAGAAGCCCCCACGACGCCCTGGTCCTTCCACGTTGTGCCATTGTCTATGCTCAGAAAAATGTTTCCCGACTTTGTTCCGATCAGGGCAGTGTCGCGCCCCAGGTACTCAATCGCGTAGAGGTCCGAATCCATCAGTTTCGCCGCATCCTTCCATGACGCACCATCGTCCGTGCTCTTATAAATGTGGCCCGCCCAGCCGTTGACGATCAGGCCATCGCCCACTTCCACAAGTCGGTAGAGTGCGTGCGTTGAAACAGGCCCGACATCCCGCCACGTCGTGCCTTCGTCCATAGAACGGTGTAAATGACCACCATTGCTGTCCGTGTCGGCGACGAGCAGAGTGCCTTTGGAGGTGACCACCATTCCATAGGCATTGGCGTACTGTGGGTTCGTCGCCTGGGAGATCTGTCCCAGGTCTGTCCATGTCTCGCCATAGTCGGTTGTTTTCCACACATGGACTTTTTTTCCGGTGAGCAGGTAACCCACTCCGCCAGTACCGGCACACAAACACGTGATATAGTCGGTTCCTGTGACATCGCTGACCGGCCGCCATGTGGCGCCGTAGTCCGCGCTCTTGTGAATATAACCAGGTCGGGTTCCGCGCGTTCCCGCAATCACGACTCCGTTTCCTAGATAAGCGATTGCATCGATGCGACTGCGAGGCACGAGGGGGACCACCTTGAATGTCAATTCAAACGCGTGGGTCGAAGCGCACAACGGAAGTACTGTCGTAAACGCCATCAATGCAAATCGAACCAGTCGCGTGTTGGTCATAACGTGTGCCTGAAACTTCACATTATCGCCTGAAATTGAAGATTCGACGAGGCGAGCGGGTCGTGGGCATCCTGTTGATGTCCCGTCGGGTCAAGCGATGCGCCCGGTTCTCAGATCAGAAGTGAGCTGAGGCGCTCGGAGCATCGTGCCGCTGTGCCTTCAATATAGCCGGAATAACGACCGGCGTCTCGCTTCAAGGTGCAACGATCTAACGATGCCAGTCCACGAAACCTGTGACTGCGGCGTGCCTGAGCCATTGGTGCCCGCGGTGTGGCGTGTGTCCTGCCGACCCGGTCCCGACCGCTCTGTGCGAATCCGGTGAACGTGCCCGTTCAGCCATTCCGTACTTCTACGCACGCTCGCTCGTGGATTTCCTGTCGTTGACAGCATCCGACTCGGCAGACTCTCGGACGCGCAGCAATGTATTGGACCAGTAAGCCTCGTACTTACCGATCCATCGCTCCAGGATCTCACGAATAGGTGCGGCGTTCAATGAATTGATCCTCAATCGCCCTTCGCTCCGTGTCTTTACGAGGCCGGCTTCGCGCAGAACGTCAAGGTGCTTCATGACTCCAAACCTGGAAAGCCGCGGGAACTTTTCGACAATTTCTGTCGTCTGGTGTGGGCCATCTCGCAGCAGGTCGAGGATCATTCGACGTGTTGGGTCAGACAGGGCTTTCCAAACGTGGTTCAGGTCCTTCGTCATTTCACGTCCGTTCTTCGTGCGACTGGTCCTGAATCATGGACTCGTGCATGATTCTTCCGATTCGGCGAGTGTCTTCACTCCCTGCAGATACCATTTCCATCCATCAGTCACACCCGCCTGATGTTGTTCGTCGACTTTTCCGAGAACGCGGTGTCGCAACGACAGTTCCGTTCCACCGGAAATCGGCGTCAACCGCAGCTGGAGGTGTCCGGCGACCGCATACGACATGAACATTGGTCCGTGGATTTCAATCAGTGTTGGTGGTTTGATCAACTGGACAAATCCCCACAGATGTCCCTGCCCCGTGCCGAGATCGCGAAACCAGCGTCCACCCGGCCATTGTTCCAGAACCATCGGCATTGGCTTGTTGTCCGGAGTGGAATTTTCGCTGCTGATGCGACGAATTACTGCAGAATATGCGTCACCGATGGCCGCCTTCATTTCAATGGACTGAGAAATGTCAAGCGTGAGTTCTGCTACTTCCGGCATGCGTACTTCCTGCAATGGAGTCAGATGTGAGGCGGTCATACTTCGCCGGTTCGGACAAAGCCCTGCGTGATCGAGGACACCCTGGCAATCGACTGCTAACCGGCCTTTGATGCCGGGACCATTGCAGCATCGACCAGAAAGCTCATGTGCAGTCCTGCGTGTCGCAGATGAAAATCATTCCACTCGTCGCGCGTGATGTTGCCAAAACCTGGATGTGGAGCTCGTACCGATTCGTTCCTCTGACGGCTGACCGCTTGACGGAGTGACGACAGGCCGTCATCGACCGATGTGGCATCGGGAATGAATTCGGTTGTCGACTTGAATCCGGCGGGAAGTCCTTTCTTCAGGAATTTGTGTTTCATGAGCAACGTCAGCAGCCAGCGCGCCGGAGCGGGCATCA
>JBDOMX010000378.1:0-4202 GCA_039831615.1 Planctomycetaceae bacterium | reverse complement strand
GATTGTTTGTGGCTGTAGTAGATTCGCTCACCGGACGGCGCGATGACGTGCAGGTCCAGATCGTTGCCGTTGTTCCAGGCGAGTGAGATCTGGACGTCTCCCGATTTTGCGCCGGCGCTGTCGAGTCGATCGCCGACATCGGAGAAGCCGCTTCCGCTGCCCCCGGATTCGCGCCCTTCGCCACTCGACAGCTCGGGCAAAGCTGCGATCAGGAAGCCCGACAACCCGTGATTGCTATCCTGCCGGGCCGACTGTGTCGATGCCGCGGCCGTCTGAGGACGTTCGTCTGTTTTCTCATTCGTCCGGGTGTCGCTGATTTCCGTCGGCGGCTCGTCTTCCTTACCAGGTATGGAATCATCTGATGAGGGATTGTCTCCACCTCCGCCGCCATTCGTCTCGAAGGCGCCGAACCCGTCACCGGTGCCACGGCCCGCACCATTGCCTTCGGTCCCAACCGCGCGCCCACCAGCATCGATAATCACGGCCAGCATCAGAAGTAACAGCGTGAGCAATGCCACCGTACACGTACCGACTCCGATACCGACCATGGTCGGCTTCAGAAATTCTGATTCAGGTAACGGTCTCGACACTCCAGCCTCTCAATTCGGCACACCACAGGTCGAATAGACATACGGATTCACACAGACTCTGCGTCTTTCTCGTACATCGTAATTCGAAGCCGGTTAACAACGTTGCGCACGCAGTATTCGGTACACTCGTCGAGAAACTCCTCTTCGGATTTCTTGAGGAACGCCAGTATCAGTTGAATGCCAAGCGCCGCCACAAGTGCTTCCAGTGTTGTCTCAAACGCGGTCGCCAGTCCGCCGGTCACATCCTGCAGCGCGGCTTTAATTTCCTCAATGGCGCCAGCACCTTCCAAGACCCCTCCAAATTCTCCAATCGCGCTCGACAGACCCAGCACGGTCCCAATGAAGCCCAGCACCGGAATGGCCCAGACGAAACTACTGATCACAGCATAACTGGTTTCCATCGACGATTCATCGTGATCCGCCTGAGACCGCAGTTTGTCGTCAACGTCTCCGATGCGACCGAGATTCCGGAGATTCGAGAGCGCCAAATGGATCCGATTGACCAACACAAAGTTCCTGGGATCATCTACGGTTTCTGCGATTTTGTCCATCACCATCTGTACGTTACCAACCGCAAGCACGAAATCGTGTTCGTTCGGAACTACACGGAACTGTTCCAGCAGTGCCATGCGTTGAAGTCGCAGCTTTCTTGACTTGATGAACAGGATTACCAGCGCCCACGACGTGAGAAACACGATCGTGTAGGGGATGACCCCGCGCTGCGTAAACATCTCCGTAAATCGAAAACCGGGAAACGGAATCAGAACACAGTAAAAGAGGACTGCAAGCAGGACTGCGATCACCGACGAACGAAATGAGTTAACTCGGGTAAAGCGACCACTGGCTCCATAGACCTTTTGCTCCCAGTCCAGTCGCTTCCACGACAGCGGGACAACCTTTTGTCTTGAAGAGGATTCCATCGAACGTGTTGCTTTCTATCAGGCAGTTTCAGGGTACCGCCCACCGTTTCGGGAGTGGTTATCCTGCGTCACGCGGGACTTAAGGTCGTCGTTTACACGATCAGGGACACGCGACAGTATTGAGCGGAGAACGACTATGCAACCGTGCCGGACGCACTAATCGACGCAGCAACGGTGAGCAGTACGACGACGATGATGATTGTGTACCCGCTGCTCAGGCCGACGACAATGTGATTTCGTTCGCGATTCGATCCTGACAGCCTGTAAAAACCGGTGATTCCAACATGCCCCAGCACAACTGCGGCCACACCCAACAGAAGATCGGCAAGTGCCATCGACAGCACACCGATGTTGTCGGCGAAAACAATCGGGGCAGCGCGCATTCGGAGAACAATCATGACCGTACACACGAGCAGCAGCACGTATCCGACAAGGCCAAAGACAGTGGCCAGCACAGCATATCGAGAGACGTCGCGTGATGTCGAGTCGCCTCCAGTCAATGACGATGTGCCAAACAGATCGGAGAATTCCTCCTGGTCCCCGACGGGTTCCCAATCTGCCAGGTCGTCGCACCAGACAAGATCGTCCGTTCCAACCTCGCCGGATTGAATGAGTTTAAGGAGCTTTCGCTCCGAAACCGGGTGCTCCACGCGCTGTCCATTCGTTGTGTAGTGCCATTTTCTGCGGCGCGTTGTCGCACGATCCAAATCGCGAAGCGGCAACGATGATTCGTCCGCTGGTGCGACTTCCTGTACGACTTCTTGACTCTTCGGTGGCGCCGGCGCCTTCTTTCGGCGGCGTTTGCGTCTGGTTTTGCTTTGACGGATCCGCGATAGGAGTGCGTCCGCCGCACTCCACGACGCTCGGTCAAACGACACTTCGTGAATCGAACTGAATTTATTCCTGGCGGCCCGGTCCGCCAGTTCATCCAATGTAAACGGTCCTTCAACCTTCCCGGCAAGCCGCGTGAAATAGCTTTCGTCCAATTCTCAGTCTCCCCCAAACGCCTGCGATTTACTGATTGTTTTCGTCACTTTTTGGCGGGGCATACAGGTAGACCAGTTGTCCCTCAGCGAAACCGGAATCCGACGAGACTGTGATTTTGTACTGCCCGTCTTGGATTTGGCCAATTCTCTTAAACCCGGCCTTCGAGCCGAGTTTGCCACCAATGAATAATTCGCCGGTTGTTCCAGCATCGGGCGGGTGAGGTGCTGAGCATACCCACTTGTTGTTGTTTTCATAAAGCCAGGCGATCCGCTGATACCGCCCACCGAGCGACGCACGTCGATACCGGAGTTTTGCACGTGTGATTTCGTCTGTTCTTGTCTGGGGATCACTCATTGTTGCAAGGAATTCCACGACGTCGCGCCGCGACTTTTCCGTATCCTTGTCAAACGGGTCGAAGATATTCAGATTTGTTGGCAGCCGAATCGTGCGCAACTCGTCTGCCGTCTCTTCAAACGTCTTCTGCAACAACGAGCTTCCCTGCATTGCGACAGGCAGAATGTTGTCAAACAACTGGAACTTCATGATCGGCTCAATCCTCTCGTCTCTGTACAGGCGACTCAATAGGGAGAGCATTACTTCTTCCCACTCGTCGTCTTTCATCGTTTTCAGAGCTCTTGACGCTTCCTTTGCGAACGCGGACTGCGGTGCGGTCCAGTCAATTGTCTTACCGTTGCGTTTGAGGCTCAGTTCATCGGCCTCAAAATACCTGCCAGCTTTCGTTGCCAGACTCGGATCCTCAAAGAATTGGATTTTGAACCTGAATCCGCTCAATGCTTCAGGCACTTCATCCGTGTAAAAGCGTCTACCGTCCGGTGTCAGTGCCATCATCAACCTGGCAACTGTTGGGTCACGAAACACATCATCCAGCGACGCGTGAGTCGGTTCACCGGAATCACTCAGGCGACTGGCGACAGATGAGAGGTATGCGATGATTTCCATGAGCAGACCTCTTCCGGCGAAGTCCGGGTGTCTGGTCAGGAACTCCGTTCCCTGCTGCATTCGTGCTTTTGCCGATTCGGGATTCAGCAAGGTGTGGTCCGTGGCTGACCAGCGTGCAACAAAATCGTTCTGCTCCTCAATTAAGTTCCAAAACTCAGCGTCCTCCTTAAGCACGCGATCAAACTGTAGCCCTCGAGGCGATGTTGGATACTTCTCGAAGTAGGTCCGCAGAACCGATTGATAGCGGGAAGGGCTGCTGACCGCTTCTGTGATGCTGACCACCAGCTGTTCTTGAGCCCGCATCGTCGTTTCGGTAGCCGCCTGTTCGGTGATTCGCACAACGAGTTGCCTGAGTGGAACTCGTAGTTTCGCAGTCACGTCCGGCGTCTTGTTGAGCACGTTGAACTTCTCCCGGACCACAAACAGCCTATCAATGTCGTTGCCTTCGACGACCTCATACTCATCAACCAGTTTCTCCAATTCGGCCTGAAACGCTTCGTCAATCCGTTTTTGGATAGTGGTGCGTTTGTCAGACAGCCGTTCACCGGCGGCAACAAGATCTTTGAATTCCACCTCTTTGCGACAGTGAGCTTCGAGACTTGCAATCTTCGTGTCGGTCGCGTTGACAGCGGCGAAGGTTTCCGCCGCCTCAGTCTCTGCCTCAATCTCGTTCAGTCCATTGGTCACTCGAGCCGCACGCCTGTTCTCAGTGGCCAAATTTTCCTCGTGCTGACCGACCAACCCG
>JBDOMX010000028.1:1924-4207 GCA_039831615.1 Planctomycetaceae bacterium | reverse complement strand
GATGAAGCGGTGAACCTGAACAGCAGCCTCGGACTGAAGACAGAACGAGCAGTGCTGCACGTGAAGCTGGGCGAGCAGGCCGTGGCGAAGCAGGATTATGCGGCAGCGGCGACGGAACTCAATTCCGCAGTGTCGCTGGATAAGTCAGCGACAGGAGTCGTCGCACTGGCGGTTAGTGTTTCAGAGCCAGTGGTTGTGGCATACGAACAGGATCCTACCAGTGAGAATCTGACAGCGGCCATTGCAGCGTGGAGATCGGTATCGAACCTTGACGCAACGGCTCCACCCTCAGCCGAATTAATGAATCGGCTTATCACTTTGCTTTCTCGACCAGTTCTCACATACGAACAGGATCCTACCGGTGAGAATCTGACAGCGGCCGTTGCAGCCTGGAGATCGGTATCGCAACTTGACGCAACGGCTCCACCCACAGTCGAATTGATGAATCGGGTTATTACTTTGCTTTCTCGGCCAGTCCTCGCATTCGAACAGGATCCTACTGTTGAGAATCTGACAGCGGCTTTGGCAGCCATCGGGAGTATTGAATCAGTTGACGCTGGGATTAGTGCTGCCTGGGCTCGCGGGCGTGTGAAAGCCGCTGCCTTGAAGCGTGGTGAATCCGTTGCTGATAATGATCCTGACTCCGCGTTGAAGGCATACGAGGCGGCCCTGTCGCTGGGGGCTTCATCCAGCGATTCGTTGTCGTTGAAAGGCCAGTTGGTGACGGCATTGACTGCACGGTGTCGTCAATCACTTAGCGGTTGGGCTGTCTCAAAGGCGACAGCGGATTACGTTGCTTTGCGGAAGCTTGACCCGCAGACGACAGGCGGCCTGATCGCCGATTTCGAAAAGCTTATTTCACTGCTTCCTGCGAGCGAAATTTCACAGCTTCCTGCGAGTCTGCTACTGCTGCGCCGATCCGGACAGAACTCAATCGGCATGGAGTTCAAGCTGTTGCCTAGCGGTACGTTCAGAATGGGCCGGGGCTCTAGGGGACATCAGCGAACGCTGACGAAGTCGTTTGAGCTGGGCGTGTATGAGGTGACACAGGAGCAATATCAGAAAGTGATGGGGACGAATCCGAGTGCCTTCAAACGCAAACCGAATCCTGTAGAGAGCGTGAGCTGGAATGATGCGGTGGAGTTCTGCCGGAACCTGTCAGTGCTGCCAGCAGAGAAGTCGGCGGGTTATGTGTACCGATTGCCGACGGGAGCGGAGTGGGAGTATGGGTGCCGTGCAGGGACGACGACGGAGTACAGTTTCGGTGACAACCAATCAAAGTTGGGCGAGTACGCCTGGTACGGTGAAAACTCTGGGGACACGACACATCCCGTGGGACAGAAGAAGCCGAACCCGTGGGGCATTTACGACATGCACGGTAATGTGTGGGAGTGGTGTCAGGACGAGGCCGCGGCAGATCCGAGCGGTTCGGTGACCGATCAGCGCGGCGGCAGCTGTTCCGACACGGCTGATTTCTGCCTGTCGTCGATCCGTCTGAGGATCTATCCGTCTAACCGACGGGTCCGCCACGGCGGCCGGGGCTTTCGTGTGGTCCGCAGTTCCATCAGGTAAGCAGCCACGCAAATCCCTAAGAGGGCATCCGGAAAGGAAGGTAGATTAGGTCGAGCGAAAACGCGGTTCTTTCGTTCGTACCGCGATTTCAGAGCGAAATTTCGTCTGCCAGGCCCGTCTGGATCAGGTGCAGCGTCGACTACGGGATAATCGAAGTAGAAAACCCTGAACAAACATTCCAGAGGCGATATCCTCAATTCCCCAACTTGCCAGATGCCCTCTAAGTGAAGATCCGGTGCGAGATCGTCTTACAACATCAAAATCAGAACACCTCACTCTGGACATTAACATATGACAACAGGAAATGGCGAAGACGCCAGCCTAGGCGACCAGAATACATTGGACGATGTTCGGTTCAGGACAATGACCCACGGAGCATGGGTGGCGAACAGAAGGACCTGGAAATCGAAGAATTGGCAGCGGAACTTGGCTACGAAGACGCGTCGGCATTGGCGGCCCTCATTCGAAGCAACAGTCGGCTGCGTGAACTTGGCCTTGCCCCGTTGGCGGATGGAGCCAGTATCAAACGTTCGATATGGGCTTCGACCGAGGAATCACTGTTCCACAGTATGACAGTTGAGTTAGAAATCGGCACGGCAGTGAAGTAGTCCAATTCGGCTAATTGGGAACAAGACTCGCCAGGTTTTAGTCGGCAACGCAGCGGGACGAGAGCTAAAGCAGTTAACTCATGTCGGACAAAGAAGACAGTTT
>JBDOMX010000028.1:0-1914 GCA_039831615.1 Planctomycetaceae bacterium | reverse complement strand
CCGATATGTCGAGCAATAATGAATCTGTCAGCGTTAGCGAGGCGAATGAGACATCGAATGATATTGCCAGCCGGTCAAAGAAGACAGTTTGGACTACAACGTCACCGGCGCCGACGATGTGCCGAAAGACGACAAGAGACGAAATGTAAGCCTGGGGGATTTGTCCACATCAGCAGACCCTGGATCTTCGATCAGTGATCTGGATGGCGTTGTGGACGATATTGGTGACCTTGGACAGGTCGTCGATTTGAACGAACGCTACGACATTCAGGGGGAACTCGGTCACGGCGGCATGGGGCGGGTCTTCAAGGCGCATGACCGACGGCTGAAGCGCACAGTCGCGATCAAGCGACTAAAGGCGGAGATCAGCAGCAGTCGTAAAGCTCTGCAGCGCTTCCTGACAGAAGCGCAGGCCATTGCTGGCCTGAATCATTTTCACATCGTGCAGATTCACGACTTTGGTCAGGACGCCGAAGGACCGTTCCTGATCCTGGAGTTTGTCGATGGACCGACGCTTGCTGAGCGGCTTAAAGACGGCCCGTTGGATGTTGACACCGCTGTAAATCTAACAGGGCAATTGTGTGAGGCCCTGACGCTGGCCCATCATCGCGGTGTCATCCATCGCGACATTAAACCCGCCAACGTACTGATAACATCAGGCGACCAGGTCAAACTGACCGACTTCGGCTTGGCTCGTCTGGAACAAAGTGATCACAGCAGCCATACTCAAACGGGCGTCGTTCTTGGCACGGTCGATTACATGCCGCCGGAACAGAGAACTGACGCATCGTCCGCAGATGCTCGCAGCGACTTATGGAGTCTGGGAGCGACGCTTTATCAAATGCTCACTGGGCATTCACCGAAGGTGATCCGCCTGGATCTCGTGCCCGACGTACTCCGAAACGTCGTTACTCGCGTACTGGAAGAAGATCCGAACCAACGGTTCACTACCGCCATTGAGCTTCATGACGCTCTGCGAGACGCCGTTGCGCCCGGTTTCATGCCCAGTACGTCTGTGGGTGATCTTAACGAAGGTCAATGTGCAGACTGCGGCACGGTCAACACTCTCACGGCGAAGTTCTGTAAAGGATGCGGCGCATCTCTACAGGTCCAGTGCCTTGACTGTGAGTTGCCACTGGTCATCTGGGATCGCTTTTGTTCGGAATGCGGTGGCGACCAGCGGGAGCTACTGACCACCAGGCAGTCAGAAGTTGAAGCGGTTCGGGATCGGGCTGATTCTATGCGACGCGAACATCAATACGAGGCAGCCATCTCATTGGCAAGAGAAACCGCCGAAGCGGTGAACCCACGTCTGCGTGAATATGTGGATTGGATTGATGAATTCGTCAGGGAAACGGAACATGAATCCGAACAACAAATCACTCGGCGGGACGCCATGCTGGCGGAAGCACAGCAGTTCATGCAGGAGTTCCGTTTTGACGATGCGATACGTGTGCTTGGCTCCATTCCGAATGGTCTGCAGACGGGAGACATTCGTAACCTTGTCGGTGTCGCTGGAAGGCTCAATGGAGAACGAGAGCAACTCAAAGAAGATATTCGCATTGCTATAAAGTCGCGTCATGTCGACGGACTGTTGCCGAAGGTGCAGCGATATCTGGAACTACAGCCGAATAACGCGTCGGCGAAGAATCTATGCCAGCGTCTCAAAGCTCGGCGGCAAAAAGGGGAAGGCAGAAGGAATGTTCTTCTTGAACGTGCCCGCACTCATTTCGACAAATACGAAGACGACAAAGCGATCAGCGTGCTGGCTCAGATTCCGATTGGCTATCGTGACGACCGCGTTGCCACGATGATTGATGCTGTGCAAGTCAGATGCTCTCGGGCCGACGCACTAGAGACGCGATTCGGGTCTATGAACAAAATCGCCCCAACGGGAGCGGGTTTTGAAGACCT
>JBDOMX010000445.1:0-4215 GCA_039831615.1 Planctomycetaceae bacterium | reverse complement strand
CGAGTCGCTGCCGGAATCAGCACTCTGGCCGTCAGTATCTTTTATCTGATCCCTCAGATGGTGGGTGCCGGAGTTTTGGTGCAGCCGTTGCTGGGATTTGAACACTGGCAGGGAGTTGTCCTGGTCGGTGCGGTGGTCATCATGATCGTGGTGAGCGCCGGCATGGTCTCAACGACATGGGTCCAGTTTCTGAAGGGCTCACTGCTGGTCGTCTTCAGTGCCATACTCACGTGGCTGATTCTTGATCGCGGATTCGAAGTGAAGACAGGCGGCGTTGATGGTCATCAGTTCACTACTTATACGGTTTCACCGTCCGTGCTTGAAACCTATGACGTGCCGGTTGCCCAGTTAGATGACCGTCGTATTGTGCCGCCAGTCGGCGCGTGGCTCGATTTCCCTCAATTCGTGCAGTTGCGGGATGCAGATCAGGATCGCGTGTCCTTTTGGCATCTGGAAGGAAAAGACGGAGCCGATTCTGTCGACCTGGTCGAAGCGCAGAGCGTGACCAAACGCAGCGAACAGCCGAACCTGGTCAATGGAGAGGTGTTGGGCAGTAATAAGGGCGAGCCCGAACTCCACCCGGTGGGCTTCATCAGTCGTCTTCCGGACGGCAAAGAATCAACGGGTCCAGTTGGCCTCGGCTCATTCTTCAGCATCCTGCAGGAAAGTGAAGTTGTCCTGTGGCGCAGTAAGATCATCAATGTGTCAGACGACGAAACGACCACTGTTTATTATCAGAAGAAGACTCCTGGCAGTCATGTGTTGCGGCCCGGTGAACATCCTCGATTTCAGGGAATCCGCGGCAATGATCGCTGGGGACGTCTGAACTTCATTTCACTGATGTTGGCGCTGTTCTGCGGCACGGCCTCACTCCCCCACATTCTGATTCGATACTACACAGTGAAGGACGAACAGAGTGCCAGAAAGAGTACCATTGTGGGGATCGCCAGCATCGGCTTCTTTTATGTTCTGACGCTGTATCTTGGCCTGGGCGCGATGACCAGCGGGGCCATGGACGTCACGAATTCCAACATGGCCGCTCCACTGCTGGCGAAGAGCATGAACACCTGGCTGTTCGCAGCAATTTCTGCGATTGCATTCACGACCGTGCTGGGAACGGTGAGTGGCCTGATCCTCGCATCCGCCGGTGCGGTGACCCATGACCTCGTGAGTAATTTTCGCAGCGAACCGATGTCCGATGGGGAACAGGTTCGTCTGGCCAAAATCACGTCTGTGTTCGTCGGAGGAATCGCGATCGTGCTGGGGATTGTGTTCAAGGGCATGAACGTGAGCTACCTGGTGGGCTGGGCGTTCAGCGTGGCGGCTTCCGCCAATTTGCCCGCGTTGATCATGATCCTGTTTTGGCGCGGCGCGACGCGTCAGGGGGTCATCGCTGCCATCACCGTCGGGATGTGTTCGTCACTTGCATGGATCCTGCTCAGCGCAGACACCTTCCAGAAGGTGTATGGCATCGACTCCAAAGGCTACACGCCGTTTACGCAGCCGGGCATCGTGACCATTCCGCTGGGCTTCGTGACTCTGGTCGTGGTCTCTTTGTTGACCCAGGGATCCCGGCAGCAATCTGCCATGACCTCTGATCAATGAGTGATCCTCCGAGATTTTCCGACCGTGAAACCTTCCACCAGTCGCCCCCTTGACCAACGCCTTTTCATTTGAACTGGAAGCTGCTGATTCTTCCACGTTGGCTCGAGCCGGACGCTGGACGACGCCTCACGGAACGGTCGACACGCCGGCATTTATGCCGGTCGGAACGTTAGGCACGGTCAAGGGCCTGTTGCCTGAGCAGCTCAGCCAGGCGGGCGCTCAAATGGTGCTGGCAAATACCTATCATTTGGCACTTCGGCCGGGTTCTGAGCTGGTGCGAGAACTGGGCGGATTGCATCGCTTCATGGACTGGGACGGCCCCCTCCTGACGGACAGTGGTGGATTTCAAGTCTTCAGTCTGGCTCAGATGCGTAAACTGGACAATGACCGGGTGGTGTTCCGGTCGCATATCGATGGCAGTTTGTTGGAGTTATCACCTGAGCGAGCGATTGAGATTCAGGAAGACCTCGGCGCCGACTGCATCATGTGCCTCGACGAATGTGCGCCGGCAGACGATTCGTATGCACGACTGCAGGTGGCTGTGGATCGCACGCTGCTGTGGGCTCAACGCTGTCAAAAGGCACAAAAAAGAACTGATCAGGCTCTGTTTGGAATCGTTCAGGGGGGAACTGACGAGAGCCTGAGGACACGATCGGCCGCGGGACTCGTGCCACTTGATTTCCCTGGTTATGCCGTGGGCGGGCTGAGCGTCGGCGAATCGCCTCAGGAGATGTACAGGACGCTGGATTTCACGGTCCCCCAACTTCCGCAGGATCGGCCGAGGTATCTGATGGGGGTCGGCACGCCAACTGACATCATCGAAGCGGTTTGTCGAGGGATCGACCTGTTTGATTGCGTGATGCCGACGCGCAACGGTCGAAATGCGATGGCATTTACGAGCCGGGGACCAGTCCGCCTGCGGAATTCCGTTCACAAACGAGACGAGACCCCACTGGATCAAGACTGCAGCTGCACGGCGTGTCGCCGCTACTCACGAGCCTATTTGAGACATCTGTTTATGGCCAGGGAGATGCTGGGACCGATTCTGTTGTCTCTCCACAACACCGTGTTTTACCAGAAGCTGGTGAGTGATCTCCGAATTGCAGTAAACACGGGCACAGTGAAGGAGTTCCGGGCGAATCAGCTTGCCCGTTGGAAGGGGCAGTCCTAAGATCCGCGTTTTCCGGAACTCGTGCTGTGGGCAGGAGATCAGGCGCCTCGTTGGAGGTCGGTCCTGACGAGCCCTGATCCCCGCGACGCTTCCCTCGTCCTGAGAAGATTTCGTCCCGTAGCGGAATGCTGTTTCCTGGGCGGTTGCTGTCTTGTCTAAGTTCGATTGGTGGAATTGTGAGCTTGAATCGAATCATCGTCGGGGTCTCTGACGTCGTGCTGCTGGCCCAGGGAGGCGACGACGCCGACAAAACAAACCTTATCCAATCGTTCGCGCCGATGGTGGCGATCGGTATTTTCTTCTACTTCATTGTCATGCGTCCGCAGTTGAAGTCGCAAAAAAACAAACGTAAACAGCACGAAGATCTGATGACCAACCTGAAGAAGAACGACAAAGTCGTGACGATTGGTGGCATCATCGGCACAGTGGCTGAAGTCGCTGATGATCGCGTCACATTGAAAATTGATGACAACACGCGTGTGAAGTTTACGCGGAGCAGCATTCAGGATTTGCTGAGTGACAGGAAAGAAGCAGACAAAAAAGAGATCGGGACGTAGCAGCGAAATACTGCGATCGTTCAGAATCACACGGATGAATTCGGAATGACGCGGCGGAAGGCCGCGTCAAACATCAACCGGCGACCATTGCCGGGCACATCAGGAATAATCTTCGATCTTGAACCCATGGAACGCGTTGTTCACACTGGCCGTCCAGGCCGCGGATGCAGCAGCAGAGGCAGCAACCGCCGCAGCGGAAAAAGCGACGGAGGCAACCGCAGCAGTCGCCGATGCAGCAGCCAAAGTTGCCGAGGATCCAAATGCCGGCAGCACGCTGTCGGCCGTCTGGTCGTTACTGCAGGTCGTTCTGATACTGGGCCTGCCAGTGTTGCTTGGAGTCGTCATCGCTAAAGCGCTGAAGATGAAGGAATACGCAGGCCGAATCGGCGCCTGTTTGCTGGCTCTGTCGATTGCTGTGGCGCCACTGGCCATCAACCTCATGCGCGGCACCCCGCTGGACGAGATGTTGAAACTCGGCATTGACCTCGCCGGAGGTGCCAACCTGGTCTATGAGGTCCAGCACTCGGAAGAAAAACCGATCAACGACATGGTGATGGATAAGATGGTTGGTGCGGTGGCAACACGTATCAATCCATCGGGACAGGAGGAAATCACTGTCCGCCAGGTGGGGGCCGATCGCATCGAGGTGATTGTTCCCGGAAAAGATCCGGAAACCGTGGACGAAATCAAACGCCGCATTGTCCGCCTCGGGACACTGGAGTTCTACATCACCGCCCACCGCGATGTAGATTCCAAGATTGTGCAGCGCGGCGAGGATTTGGACACCGGCACCAAGGTGCTTGTGAATGGAACCGGCACCGTGATCGCCCGCTGGTTGCCCGCTTATCTCAAACAGGATGAACCGAAGTTGCTCGAGAGAAA
>JBDOMX010001227.1:0-4217 GCA_039831615.1 Planctomycetaceae bacterium | reverse complement strand
CTCACAAGGCTTTGTTGTTCAGATTCCAGAGGCGCTCATGTCTGACAGCCAGGGTCGCATGTCACCTGTAAGTTACCCACTGTTTCGTCGCTAGAGCCCGAAAACTGCGCTATTGAGATTTCCAGACCGGGTCCTGATGCGATTCGTCGGCAGAACCGAACCAGCGAGTCAACGTCGTTTTCTGTCGGGTGTAAAACTGCACGCCTTCACTCCCTTGAATGTGCAGATCACCAAAGAACGACTGATTCCAGCCAGTGAACGGAAACCATGCCATTGGAGCGGGAACGCTGACGTTGATTCCGATCATGCCCGCATTGAAGTGTTGCTTGAACTCACGAGCCGCATAGCCATCTCGTGTAAAAATTGAGGCGCCGTTGCCAAACGGACACCGCCGCCCGATTTCCAGTGCTGCCTGCAGGTTGTCCGCGCGGACGACAGACAGAACCGGTCCAAAGATTTCTTCGCGCGCCAGTCGCATTTCCTGCCGCACATGATCGACGATGCAGGGACCAAGCAGGAACGCATCAGTGTCTCCTTCGAAACGACCGTCCAGAGCAATGTCGGCCCCTTCTTCCTGCGCGATGTCCAGGTATCCGGCAACACGCTCCAGATGGTCACGGCGGATCAGGGGGCCCATGTCGACATCTTCGTGGCCATCGGTCGGACCAGTACGGAGCGATCCGGCATAATCACGAAGTTCGTTCACCAGGGACTTCGCGATCGAACCGACGGCCACGGCGACGCTGCCAGCCATACAACGCTGTCCTGCGCAGCCGTAGGCACTGGCTGCCACGGCTTTCACGGACTGGTCGAGATCGGCATCGGGCATGATGATCAAATGGTTTTTTGCGCCGCCGGCCGCCTGAACTCGTTTGCCATTTCGAGTGCCTGTTTCGTAGATATAGCGAGCAACCTTCGTCGATCCCACGAATGAAATCGCCGCCACATCGGAGTGACTCAGCAGTACATCCACGCAGTTCCTGTCTCCATGAACGATACTGAAGACGCCTGCCGGCAGCCCGGCTTCGATCAGCAATTCTCCAATTCGAACGGCCGAGAGAGGTACTTTTTCGGATGGTTTAAGTACGAAGACATTTCCACAGGCAATGGCGACCGGAATCATCCACATCGGCACCATGAACGGAAAGTTGTATGGCGTGATTCCGACGCATACACCCACTGGATGACGCATCGTTTCTGCATCGACGGATCCTGCGATGTTGGGAAGAGTGTCGCCCATCAGCATGTTGGGGATACCACACGCGAATTCCACCATCTCCAGACCTCGCTGGATTTCCGCGCGTGATTCCACCAGCGTCTTACCATGTTCCCGGGTGATCACGGCTGCCAGTTCATCGAAGTCACGTTCGATCAGCTGCCGAAATCGAAACATCACGCGAGCTCGTTCAACGGGCGACGTTTGTCCCCATGCTGCCTGGGCATCGTGTGCGGCGGCCACTGCGGCGACGGTGTCCGCCTCATCACACAGTGGCAGCTGAGCAATGATTTCACCGGTGGACGGATTGAATACGTCTGCGGAATCACTGGACGTCGCCGTGTGCCACTCTCCGTTCGTGAGGAAGGGTACGTAGTTGGTCATTGTGTCGTTTCGTTGCTCGGACAGCCGCCGCCGTGTGGACTCTGATTGACAGAACCGACGAATTCACAACAACGATTGCGAGAACTCGTCTCCCCGGGATGATCGCAGAACAGACGTCGAAACGGCAGTGTCCGACACTGGTCCAGCGCCGCAATCCGGTTTTCATTCCGCTGTCGGCTGCCTGCGGACTGCAATACGTCTGATTTCCGCAATCTCGCCCGCGATGATACGCATGAAGACCACAGTAAGGATCAGTTCGTGGCACGCCCGAAGATTCGGGTCACTCTGATCGATCGGCTGGAAGCGGACAGACGTCCTGGTAGCGCCACAGGCGGAGCTTTACTTCCTGACAACGCTGTGCCGTCGGAATGGTCCCGTTGTTCGCGGCGCGCAGGTTACGGGGTGTCATTGAAGAACGTGAAGTCGTCGCCGTCCGCACCGCCATGACATTCAATGCAACCATTCGGTTTGCCGGCCAGACGTATCGGAGCCTGCTCCGTTGGTTTCGTCGCTACGCTGCCGTCGGGATTGTATTTTGCCCAATACCAGTCACCGGATTCCGGATTGTACCCCTTGCTGCGGTACATGATTGTAATCGCCGCCAGAGTTTCTCCGTCTGCGGCATAGTTTTCCTTGATGATGATTGAACCGTCCGGCAGCTCGCCCGGATTGCCTGCGGCTCTGCGGTTCAGATACATCTTCAGGAAGGCCCCGTGAGGACTCTGTCCTGGGTAGGCTTCATCACTTTGCCCCGGAACTGGTGCCCAGTTCCAGTACTTCTGTCGGGCTAGGTAATCCCACAGTTTGCTTTCGAAGCTCTGGGCGACAATTCGCCTGGTCGAAGATTCGGAACGCGGACTCCCGGAACCCGAACGTGCGCTGCCGGAACCTCGCTGGACACGGCTTGAACTGCCCTGGGATCCTGGCTGAGCCGAGGCGGGTTCGGCGCACAAAAACAGCATGGATGTGCCACCAATTACCAGGGCACAGGCGCGACTAAACGGAAAACCTTGCATTGCAGCGGTCCTTGACCGGATGATTCAGATTTCGAAAATGCCAACGACGGCTTCACAAAAGTCTGCACGAAGGACTCGAACAGTCATGTATTGTTTACAGCCAAATGGTGTCGGAATACAGCCAGTCGCCGAAACTTCGGCCGCCCGGTGAACTGGCTCACAACGAGCAGCGCGGAACTTGGTTCACGGGTGTTGTGTTGACCCGTTTTAGCCGACTGAAGATGTGTCCCCGTTCAGGAGGCGGCGACGCTTCCTTCGCACAGCCCCGGCACAGACCGGCTGTGACTCTCCGAAACTTCTTCTGACGTCCTCATCACAGAATGCTCAATGGTCTCGCCACGATTCTTTGTGCCGTCATCGAGGACGCGAGACCGATCAAGACCTCCGAATGTCGTGGCCGCCTTTGACCATTCCGCGTCGATTGCGCACCGACTCTTTCGCACGCTTTTTCTGGTTTCCTGTTGGCACGTGGCGGTTTAGAGGTCATTGCGTGACATGCTGACGCTGGACGGTAACAATGGTCAGCAACTCCGCTGTTGCAGTCAAGAGAGTTCGGACAGGATCGGTCCGGAAATTTGCGCGGCAACTGTGAGGCATGTCAATCCGGCTGCGGCGAGTGCCCCCTTCGACAAAAATGTACGATGTGCGAAGTGCCTGACGAGCTTCACTCTCTGATTCAAACACACACCGCGCTGATCAGCCTGCTCAGCACGGATGAAGTCTTTGAACTCCAGACGATTTCCGAATTGGCGAAGACGCTCGATCGCAATCTGCTTGACTGGTCTGTCACACAGGGAATTCGCGTGCATTCGCCGTTGACCCCGGAACCGGCTGCCGTCAGTGGCACGGAGAAACCAGAACGGGCTCTTGAACATTTGTTGCGTCAGAAACGACCGCTGCTGGCCTGTTTTCGAGGTCTGGCTCCATATACGACGCAGCCCAATATCCAGCGACTGCTGCAGGATTATATGATTCAGGTGGACAGCAGCCTGATGAGTCTGGTGCTGATGGACGAAGAAACCCTGCACCCGCGCGTGCGACGGCTGGCCGTGCCGTGGCATCCTGGTCTTCCCAATGCCGACGAACTTGGTCAGCTGGTACGGACAACTTACCAGCGACTGAAACGGAAACTGGACATTGATCTCAGCACAGATATCAAACGGGCAGAATTCGAGCAGCTTGTACTCAACCTGCGAGGGCTCACACGTTCTCAGGCAGCGCGAATTGTGGAATCTCTTTTACTCCATGACCAACGTTTGACAGCCAACGATCTGCAACGCGTGATCGATGCCAAGCGTCGGTTGCTGGAAGGAACCGGTTCGCTGGAATCGATGACGATTGATTTCGACATCAGCGAAGTCGGTGGCCTGCGAGGTCTGAAACGATGGCTGCAAAAGCGACGGGGCGGTTTTTCGGAGAAAGCTCGCGAGTTTGGCATTGAGCCGCCGCGCGGGGTGCTCATGCTGGGCGTCCCGGGTTGTGGCAAGAGTTTGTGTGCCAAGGCGGTGGCGGCAGACTGGCAGATGCCGTTGCTGCGTCTTGATCCCGGAGTCTTGTACCAGAAGTACATCGGTGAAAGCGAAAACCAGTTGCGTCAGGCG
>JBDOMX010001066.1:0-4218 GCA_039831615.1 Planctomycetaceae bacterium | reverse complement strand
GAGGGGCGTGAGCACGTCTTCACGCAAATTGATTCCAAGGCCGGTGGAGCTGCCGTGCCGATGCGCTGCGTTCAAAACGCACACTTTGGCTACATCTACAATCCGTTCAGTGACGGCACATATTGGTATCGCAACAACAATGAAGGCAGGACCATGGCGGCCATGAACGAGGCCGCCAAAACAAACCATTCTATTCAGGCGCGGGTTGATCTTTTCCGTTACCGAGTGCCGGAAGAATTCTACGACCTGACGAATGATCCGGATTGTCTTGAAAACCTCGTCAATGATCCGGCGCACGCCGCGACGCTGCAGGAGTTGCAGCGAGAATTGGTCGTCCAGATGAAGAAGACCAACGATCCGATGCTGGCCGCGTTCCATAATCGGAATGATCGAGCAAAGGTGGACGAGATTTTGGTGGCGACGTACGGGCCGAAAATGGACGAACGACCGCAGTCAGGAAAGTCCAAAAACAGGAAGCATCGAAAATAAAGAGCCACGTTCGGAACGGCGCTTCGTCTGATCCGGCATGCGTCCTTTGTCTGATTGAATGACGAGAGCGACATTCATCGTGCCCAGTCTCACACTGATTGTGAACGGCACGCAGAAATCCGTTCGTAACTCGACTGTGAAAACTCCTGACGTTCGAACCCGGTGCTATCTGGACTCGACAACTTCGAGCACGAATGCAGACGAGTAGGCTTGCTGGTCAGGGTCGTACATCGGAAAGACTCTGGCCGGCAACACTCGATAGCGACCAGGAAGCGTCGGACGCAGACGAAACTCGAACCGGTTGGTATCACCGTACAAGCCGCTGGCCGCAACTGAGACTCGTTCGTCGCGCAGCTCACGACGGCCGAACCAGTCGTCCCGGTTCTCGTGGTCCGCGTGATCGATGTGTGGCTCGGTTCCAGCCGGCAGTGGCGATTCGATCATCACTCGTTCGAAGTGATCATTCCGGTTGACAATCGTGGTCACCCTGAGCTCATCGTTCACCGTTACTCTGGCACCCGATTCGATCGCCTTCCAGGTCTTTGTGCCGTCGACGATGACAGATCGCTCGATTTCCCGGCGGATAACGAGCGCCGAGTCTTCCCTCGAGGACTGGTCCAGGTCGGCAGCGAACCAGGTGAGCAGGACGGAGGCGTAGCTGACAACGTTGCCATCAGGTTGACGGATTTCAATATTGCTTTCACCCGGACGAAGGTGTCTGCTCGAAAGCGATAAGCGGCCGGACGTTGACTCGGTGCGCATCCCATTGACTGTAATCTGGACAGGCGGGTTGTCGGCAGGAGTCGAAAGCGTGCTGAGTCCGAAGACCGCGTAAGCAGTATCCAGCGTGGAATACCATGCGCCACCGCGACGCTGCTGCATCAGCCAGTCGACCAGCGGTGGAATTCGTTTGTCGTCGGCGTCGACAGACGCCAGGGCACGCACGAGCAGCGCAGCGGTTCGAACGGTGTCCGGATCAGAGTGTTTGGGCGGATCGAGCGGCAATTGTTCAGCCAGCTCCTTGAAGCCGGCCAGCACCAGGTAGGCGAGATCTTCGGTACCGATCGGGTTACCCGGAGGCTGCTCACGGCGCTGGATTTCGTCCAGCTCGAATTCGACTTCGGCATTTGCCATTCGCCGCACATAGGCGGAAAACGGCGTCAGGACCATGCTCTGTACTGCTTCCACGCCCTGTTGCACTGTCTGCTCGCTCACCTCATAGCCGGCCCGCTCGGCTGTGAGCAGTCCGAAGACAACATAAGTCGTCATGAATTCATCGGTTTCGTCATTCTTCCACCAGCCCCAGCCACCGTCATCGTGCTGGAAACCGTAAAGCAGCTGCAATCCTTGCTGAACCATGTGAGGCAACTGCTCGGCAAGCTCCTTGTTTTCGACGCCTTGCCGTTTCATCGCAGTCGAGGCGACGACGGCAGGAAGAAATCGCGACATCGTCTGTTCGACGCAACCGTATGGGTAATTGGCGAGGTAGGGCAAAGCGTCACGAACGGCCTCGGTACTGGCCGATCCCACGACAATGTCCAACCTGCTGGAATCAGGATCAGCATCGTCCGGAACCACCAGGGAAGTATTCCACACGCCATCCGCAAGACGGCCATTTCGTGCGATTCGCTTCTCGATTCCGTACGGGCGAACCGGCAACTTCAACTCCATCGCGTCTGACGCGGTTTCGGAAAGCGCTTGAGCTCTCAGCATCACTGTGCCGCTTCGCTCGATTGCGATCGGCCAATCGATTCGCACCTGGCCGGCGGCGGGAATGGTTCGCGTCTGTTGTCCACCGGCGAGCCCGCCTTCACATTCCAGTGTGACTACGAAACTCGCATCCTTTTCCAGGTGATTGTTCACGACCGTAGAGACGATGGCCTGGTCGCCCTGAGTGAAAAACCTCGGAGTCGAAAGCCGGACAATCGCGTCTTTGCGACTCACGAGCCCGGACGTCGCGACGCCGAACCTGTCGCTGTCGGAAATCGCTCGCGCAACGATCCGCCATTGGCCGAGCGTGTCCGGGACCTCAATTTCGAGTTCCGCTCGACCGTCGTCGCCAGTACAAACGTGAGCAGACCAGTAAAATGTGTCGGCGAAGTTGCTGCGAATTTCGGTTTCGGCGGGGACCGCAACGCTGAGTCCACCGCCGCCACCGCCGAATCCGGGGGCAACTCCTCCGCCAAATCCACCTCCTCCAGATCCGCCACCCTGAAGTCGATTGCCAGCGAATGCCAGATCGGCGAATCGGTCGCCCGCGAAGCAATCGTCGAATGGGACAGTCACCCATCCAAAGGACGAGTCACCTTGCAGGGCCGGCGACGGAAAGAAGTACGACCGAATGTCGAACGCGTTGTCCTCGGCGAGATCGAACAGCGACTGATCGACGATGCCCAGCTCGACTTCGGCGGCAACCGGCTTACCGTCCGTGTCGGTCACGCAGAGAGAAACGTGGGCGTTCTCGCGTGGACGATAACTTGCTCGTCCTGCCTCGATGGCGACGTTCAGCAGGTTTTCCTTTGGATAGACTACGAATTCCGTACTACCCCAATTGAAATCACCACCGGACCAGGCCAGGCCAGCACGCTGACCCGCGCCCGTGACGGCATATCGCGATTCACCGGCAACTCGAGCACCTCACAGTGTTTCGAAAGCTGGATGACTTTGGTTGAGTAAAGCTCGTCTCCTTCGATGAGCAATAACGCCACGAGAGGAGTCCGGGACGCTCTCACCATCAGTCGCACAGTTTCGCCAGGGCTGTATGCCAGCAGATCGGTATCAAGCTTGATGTGCAGCGACCGGTCTTTCCTGGTGTCTGTCCTCCCAAAGTCAACCTCGCCTTCTGAGCCACCTCCCCATTCGAAATCCGGACCCTGCCGCACGGCTGCTGGTCCCACGATCAACAGATCCCGGCGAGCCACCGATTTGTTGCCCTGCGGCGTATCTGCTTCGACTCGCAAACGAAGCCGTCCACTCTCCCTGGAAATGAACCTGGCGACAGCAAGTCCGTTCGGGTCGGTACGTAGTGGCTCGGTGAAGAACGATCCAAACTCAGTCGCACCCGTCAACGAATCGTCGACTTGCATGAAGGCAGTCAGCTTGAGTGGATGATCTGCCTGGGCCTGACCGTCGTGTGACTCGACACGCACGCGAGCGTCAATTTGTTCGCCAGCTTCGTAGAACAATCGCGTGGTCCCCACAGTGACCCTGTAGGGCGATGGAAAATCTTCGATCTCAGCAGATCCGGTCGCCGTCATGCTCGTTGCATCACGCACGGTTGCTGAAATCGTGTATTTGAGAGGTGTCTCACCGGAATGTGAGTCGAAGGCAATCACGAGATTACCCTGTTCATCGGTCCGTCCTTCTCCGCTGGCCACCAGTGCGTTCGGCCGGTCCCACAGACTGAAGAATCCGGCACCGTTCCCGGTCAACTCGTCATCGGATACCGGCTGGCTTTCGTAGAACCACGCACGAGGATCCTCAAATGGTTTGAATTGTCGTTCGTCGGCGTGATTTGCAGAATCGGAGGAGACAACCTGCCACTGGACGTCGGCACCGTTGACGGTGCCGCCAAAGGTAAGCGTTCACGGGTTGTTTGGAAGAACAGGTAAAAGTGACCTGGCCCTGGTAGAACGAATCGGCGACAACATTTTGCATGTCGCTTGAGATCACGGAAGAATTACTTGCACAACAGCCACCGGAATCGCAGGCGATCATCCGTATGTTGCT
>JBDOMX010000337.1:2547-4226 GCA_039831615.1 Planctomycetaceae bacterium | reverse complement strand
AGGTCCTCACGAAATCGTCCTTGCTTGACAAATTCTGGGAGCTTGCGGTTGGTTGCGGAAATGAACCGCAAATTGACACGGCGTTCCTTGTGCGAACCAACCCTACGAATCACACCGTCTTCCAGAACACGCAGCAGTTTCGCTTGCATTGCAGCGGACATGTCTCCAATTTCGTCGATGAACAGAGTACCGCTGTCGGCCACTTCAAACAGACCCTGCCGGCTAGTCACGGCTCCCGTGAACGCGCCTTTTTCATGTCCAAACAACTCGCTCTCCAACAACGATTCCGGCAAGGCCGTACAGTTGACGGTGACGAGAGGCTTGTCGGATCGCGAACTGCTCTGATGCAAGGCCCGGGCAATCAGTTCCTTGCCTGTACCACTTTCACCCTGGATCAATATGGGCTTGTCGCTGGGACCGGCTCGATCGACAAGCCGGAACACTTCCTGCATTGACGGTGATTCCCCGATGATGTTCCAGTGCGATTGATTGCGCTCGATCAGCGCCTTGAGTTGCCGATTTTCCTTGGTCAATTGCCGACGCTCATAGGCCTTCTGAGTAACAACTTCCAGTTCTGCCAGAGGGAACGGTTTGGTCAGGTAGTCGTATGCCCCCAGCTTCATGGCGCGGACAGCCGACTCGATGCTGCCCTGACCGGTCAACAGGATGATTTCAAATTCAGCGTGGTCAGCTTTCAAATTGTCCAGCAGCTCCAAGCCCGTCATTCCAGGCATGACCATGTCGAAGACGGCAACGTCGAACTGTCGGGCCGCCGACAGTCGCATTGCTTCAGCGGCATTACTTGCTTCGGAAACATTGAATCCCCGGCGACTGAAGCGGCGGACCACAGTGGCCCGAAATGCATCGTCGTCATCGACGATCATCAAGTCGATGTTGTTGTGGATCATGTCGCCAGTCTGTTTCACCGGGAACGCGTGGTCCCGGACTCGGACGAGTTTGCTTTGAGCGTTCTATGCACGCAATGTCCGTGCCAGTCTGTCAAATGTGCCCTGCCCTGGAAACCCTCGACAAAGCAATCCAGCATTCCTGCTGGACGTGCGAAATCGTCACGCACTGTGCGATTTCGCACGTCGCGGAGCGTTTTATCGGTGATGTACGAGGCACTTTCCCATCGATTGTCGTTCGGCCCGGGCGCAGGCTGTCGAGGATTGCGTGTGGCAAGTCGCGTTTCACAACCGCTCACAGTGTTACTGTGAGCGTCGCCGATGGCCGGACTCGCGTTTGCGGTGCTACTGAACTGGGCTGTTGCAGCGGACGGGACGTGCATATTCGAAAGTCTCCGAATTTCCGTGTTGACTGCGACGTCATCACAGCGTGCTGGTTTGTGAAGGAGATCACGTCCGAGCGATATTCGGCACGAAGATTGCGGCTTGGCATACGCTTATGAGCAACAGATTTGCAATGACAGTGTGTCGAAACTCGAACTCAGGGGCTTGCGGTTCGAACAAACATCTGTTCGGAGTTCGAGCGTGAGCAAACGCATTCACATCGTGGGCCGAAAAAATAGCGGCAAGACCGGATTGATTGTCGAGTTGGTCTCGTTCCTGACGGATCTCGGCTATTGCGTGGGCACGATCAAGCACACCCATCACGACCATGAACTAGACACCCCGGGCAAGGACTCGTATCGGCATTGTGCTGCGGGAGCCAAGGTCGTT
>JBDOMX010000337.1:0-2537 GCA_039831615.1 Planctomycetaceae bacterium | reverse complement strand
ATCATGTCCCCCCGAATGCTGGCAGTGTTTCAACCTGCGGACCAGTGTCAGGACACGGATTCTCCATATTCAACGATCATGTCAACGTGTGAACAATGTGATGTCGTGTTGGTGGAAGGAGATTCTCAGGTCAACGCGCCGAAGATTGAAGTGTGGCGGAAAGTGATCAGTACTCTGCCACTGGCCGCCCAAGACAGATCGATCGTAGCAGTCGTCAGCGACGATGAGTTGGAGTTGGCGACAACGCGATGGAGTCGCACGGACATCCGCGTCCTGGCGGATTGGATTCTGGCCATGATCAGGACATGGCGTCAGGAGAGAAGCACAGCGGATGCTGTCATGTCGGATTGATGATTCGATCCGTCTTCTTGTCGTTCAGGACGGTCCCATCAGAATGTTCCGGTTGTAGGCCATCTCGAACGCTCCCAACGTGTCGAATCTTTGAGGAGTAACGCGACCACGGACTTGTTGCAGTGATTGATAGTCGTGTTGGTCGAGCCAGGTATTCATATTCTCGACCAGTGATTGCAAGCGTTTCGGACCGTGCCGAATGAGCACGGTCGCAACTTGCACGGCGTGAGCGCCACACATCACGGCTTTGATTGCGTGCATGGCGTTGCGTGCACCGCCACTGAATGCCAGATCGGCAGCGATGCTACCGGAGAGTCTCGACAGCCAATGAAAGCGATAGTAAGGATCAAGGGGAGTGGCGATCGTGTGCAGAAAAGGGTCATTCACCGTTTCGACGTTCCAATCGGATTGGTGAAAACCGTTGAATAGAACCAATCCGTGGGCTCCGGCCGATGGCAGCTTGCGAAGGAAGTATCCGAACGATTTGCAGAACGGGATCACTTTGACTGCGACCGGAATGTGGATGTTGCTCGTGACCGCGCCAACGACCTCGAGAATTCGTCTTTCGATGGACGTGTCACCGAGGTCGGGTATCGCAGTCATTCCATAGATGTTCAATTCCAATCCGTCAGCTCCGGCCTGTTCGACCAATCTGGCACATGTCAGCCAGTCCTTTAAGCGTCGGGCGTACAGCGATGCGACGATCGGGACGTTGGGGTTGAGAACACGGCGGAGGCATGCGATATGTTCACAGTATTTCGACGGTTGCAGCGCGTGTTGAGGGGGTTCCTGTAAGCCGGCGAAAACAGAACCTCGCGGGTTACCCAACTCATTCCGGTCAATCAGTCGCGCATCGTCACAGAATCTCAGAGGGGTGACAATCAGTGACCTCAACGTGATCATCGGCGCGCCGGCATCTTCCAGACGACGCACTTCGTCAATGCTGTCTGCCAAGGGTGATGCACCGGGAACCAACGGATGTGCCAACTGGAATCCGAGGTATGCAGTGCCCAAGTCAGCCATGAAGGAACTCCAGAGACGCGACTTGCAATTCCCCAGCTAGACGCGATCCAGTCCACAAGTCGCGTCCCGTGGCAACTCGTTTTCGATAAAGTTCTACACGAGGTGCCTTTTCGCGCTGATAGGCTTCGCCTCCACCATTGTTTGTACGGAGAGAATCGATGTAGTCCCTCTTGCACAGAGCGATTCCGATACTTTCCACGAGATTATCTCCAAACAAATTCTACATGCTGATGTCACTTGCCGCTGGCGGCTACAATCCGCTTCATTGCTGACGTTCTGTCAACGTGTCGGCCACGTCGTTTATCAAGGCCTTAACCCACTCGTCGCCGTATATCTGGTGAATGCGATGCATACCGCAATACTCTGGGTTCTCAAACAGGAGCAGAATCTGCCGACCCGTGTGGCCCATCCAAAAGAACTCTTCAATGAAACAACGAGCCATGTGGATGGTGTCGGCCGGCGTGCCCTCGACGGAGCATCCGATCAGTTCGAACGGGTCGTCGTTGTCCAACTCATGTTTTGGCATCGTCCTCTCCTCAGCACAAATGGATGGCTATGAGTTAGCACAGGCCCTACAGGGAAAGTCGTCCGGAAGGTCCGGGTAGTCTTCTGTCTCGCCTGGATCAATTTGGACGTCGAGTCGCTGCGCTTCTGATTCGACGAAGGCCGCCGTCAATTCGGCCAGGTCATGGTAAAAGGCCAACTCGGATTGCGTGGCGACGTTTTTGCAGAAGGCCGGTATCCAAGTGAAGATCCATTTGCGAAAAAAATCACGTTCCACTTTGGCGTCCAGCTCCGCCCCCTGTGAGTTGTGTTCCGAAATCGCATGGACTTGCCGGACACACAAAAACGACAGGAAATCCAGCAGAAAGCTCACGTGGTCCGGTCGATCGGCTGCGTCGGATGGGAGGCTTACGCCAAAGGCCGCAAAGCAGCCTTGAATGTCGGCCAGGTCCTGAACCTTTGAGAACGAGTGGCGTTGACCAAACTCAGTTGCGAATGGTGGGCATTTGACTCCACCATGCGGGCCATACAGGCGCACGTGTTCAGCCGATGGTGAGCGTTTTGCGTGAAGCAAGCCGTGCCAACTCCGCTCCAGGATTTCCAGGCGAATCAGACACTCAGGCAACTTGAGCGCATGAATTGATTCGCGGAGAGCAGCG
>JBDOMX010000251.1:0-4230 GCA_039831615.1 Planctomycetaceae bacterium | reverse complement strand
CGAGGACCTGTTGAATGGATTGCGGCCATTTGGGCTTTCCCTCGGGAGTTTCAGCCCACGTGATTGGGGAGACCAAAGAGAACACACAGACGGCGAGTACCGACATATGCACCCATTTTCCAGTCTGTAAGAGCGGATCGTTCATCACCAAGACCTTCCTGTTGAAATACATGGGCACCGTCTTTTGACGCCAGATGTTGTAAACCCCAGCAACGGTTCCGTCGATAGGCTCCTACGTCATTCTAGGGAATAGGAATCGATGCGAATAGATAACTTTGTTCGCCGTTGCGTTCTCCAAATTGCTTTCCGCTGCTCGTTCCACTAAACTGACAATATTTCCATCAAGTGCTCCAGGCGGCGGACTTCGGGAAATGCGTTTTCTGCCGGTCGACTCGACGTCGGTACGGCATGTGCTCGAACAGGCGGCCACTCCGCTCTTCGGTGATGCGGATTCCCGTAGTGTGGTTCCTGTCTTATGAGCACATCTCATTCCGGACATTCCTTTAGAAAGTGAATTCCTATGATCCATGAATATTATTTCTTGAGTAAAAGATTCCGCGCTATTTGGAATAGGCGTCGTGTCGCATCTGGCTGGATTCTTTTTCTGATGGCTGCGCTTGCTACCCAACCCGCTGCCGGACTGGAGATAGAACCACTCTGGGTGGCCAACCCCGATATGATCATGGAGGGCGCGCCGATGGTGGTTGACCTGGATGGTGATGGAGACACTGAAATCCTCACGGCCGCTTATGAAAATATCATCGTCGTGGACGGCACCGGGAAGGAACTCTGGCGTTTCGATACACGGGGACGCTATTCAACCTGCCCGGCGATTCTCGAACGCGATCAGCAGCCGCCACTGATCTATGCCGGAGACAATAGAGGGATGTTCACGTGTCTGGATGGCCAAGGCAATGTCGTGTGGCAGAAAGACATGGGGAACATTTTTTGCTCCTCTTCGGCGCTGGCTGATCTGAACGAGGACGGCGTTGTTGAAATCATCCAGGGCGACCATGCCGGTCTCATCAGTGCCCTGGACGCGCTGACAGGTGAGGCCCGATGGGAGAGTCAGGTCGAGGGTGTCTGTTCGAGTCCGGCAGTGGCCGATCTGAACGGAGATGGAACGCTCGAAATTGTCGTCTCAACCGGTGCAGGAAAGACGTTTGCTCTGGATGCTTCGGGCGAGCTGATTTGGGAATTCACACAGGGCGGGACCGCTCCTTTCTGGGCCATCGCATCGCCCGTCCTTTTCGCGAATTCAAATGGGCAGGTTTGTGTGGCTGTGGCGTCTCATGAAGGGCACTTCTATTGTCTGGATGGTCAGGGCAAGGTGCTGTGGGACCGGACAACACGGGGTGCGGTCGCTTCGACGATTTCCGTAGCAGACTTCGACGCCGACGGGCGAGCGGACCTGTTCGCGGTGACTGAACTTGGGGTCGTGTATCGCTTTGACGAAGCAGGTCGCCTGTTGTGGGATATTGACACACAGGGTCGCAGTCTGGCGTCGGGTGCCATCATCGACCTGAACGGTGATGGCGCGCTGGAGTACATGCTCTGTACGCAACGAGGCAACCTGTTGGCATTCAGCAACGCGGGTGAGGTCGTGTTCAATTACCAGTTCGACAACCGCACGATCAATGTGACTCCGGCCTTCGGCGATTTCGTCAGGGAAAGGCCGGGCCTCGAGTTTGCAGTGACCGGTGGAGAATCGGGTCGAATTTTCTGCTTCGGAACGTCTGCACCCGTCGATAGCCTGGCTCCGTGGCGGACTTATCGTGGAGATAACCGACTGACCGGCTCATGGCTTGGACTGGCTGGCTCGAATACGATTCGCATGACGCCCGAAAATCTGACCTGGGATCAAATTTATGCAGGTGACGACATCACGTTCCGCGTGGTGAATCCGACGCCCGGCGATGCCGCGTTGAACGCAAAGGCTGTCTGTGTGCGTCCGGACGGATCCAGGCAGGTCGCGGTGGGCAAAGTGGTGGGCCGACAGGGTATTCTCAGGATTCCGGTGTCGATGACGGCGCCCGGTGTGTACCGATTCGAGTGGGCTCTGGAGAACGAGGGAGAAAACCCGTTGGTGAACGGTTCGCGCGAACTGACACTGCTGCCTTGGCAGAATGATCAGGCGCTGGCCAGTCGAGCTCTGCTGGCACTGCAGAAAGCACTGGGGCAAAGGAAAGTCGTGCCAACGGACAAAGGCTATCCGGCAGCGATGTATCAGGAGTATCTTGGCATCGAGAAAGAGGCGGCCGCGCTTGCTACTCAACAGGCTGCCGCACCTGGTTCGACGCACGCTTTTCGCGAACAACTCAACGCCCGTACTGCAGCACTCAACGCCCGAGCGAAACGAGCGATGGCACTGGCAGGAGTGTCGTCGTCAATCCTCGCGGATGCTTCGGATCGCCAATTGGTAGCCTTTGAGGGTACGACGTGGGAAAACCGGAATGTCGACAGGCAGTTGCCTTCCGAAGCGGATATGCCACTTCATCTCACGCGCCGTTGTATCACTGGTGAGCATGAACCAGTCTCCGTCAAACTATTGAATGTGACGCTCGATACCATCCTTGCAGGTGCGCGCGTGGAAACCGGACTGGGAGGCCCCTCCGTGACGGCCCACGAGGTAAAACCTGTTCCAACGAACCAAAACACGACCGCGTGGGACCCTATCGTACCAATGAGTGACGGCCGCCTGCCTATTCCTTCGCTTGAGGCAAGGGAGGTCTGGCTAGATATCGACCTGAGCGGCGTCAAAGCAGGCACTCACAACGTCAATGTCTTTTTTGATACGGGTGCGTCCGAAACAAAGGTTGTGTTGACTCTGGAAGTACTTCCATTCGAGATGGCCGAATCAGGGGCGACGAGGCTATGCTGCTGGGCCAGCTACAACGACGACGCTGTTACGGATCTGCTAGCTCACGGCAACAACCTGTTCACTCACGGTCTACCCTCAGCAAAAGTTGGCATAGGTGCAGCCCCGAGGATCGAGATTGACTTCACGCGTCTGGACGAGTTCATAGCGCCGCTGGCCGGTCACGACGTCTTCTTGCTCATGGGTGGAATCCCAGCGCTGGGCGTCCCGATGGAGTCCGATTCTTATGTCCCCCGCCTCGCCGACTACCTTGACCAGTTGATGCGACACTTGGCAGCCAGAGGGATTGACGAAGACCGGATTGCGCTCTACCCGCACGATGAACCTGGCGGACACGGTTGGGATACGGTCCATCATTACGTTGCGTTTGGACGCCAGGCGCTCAAGGCGCGGCCCGGTGTGAAGCTCTATGTCAATGGAGGGGGCGATCTAGCCATGTTCCAGGCACTCAATGAAGTGACCTCCATTTGGTGTCCGGGATTCTACATGCTCTCTGAGGATACTCCCGAAATGAACTTCCTCAGAGAGAGTGGCAAGACGATCTGGTCCTATGACTGTGGTTATTCCTATGCGCGGCCTATTGGTGCGAACACGAAAACCATCAACGTCGTAGCTCAGTACCGCATGGCGGCGGTCTTCGGATTCCATTTTGGTGCCACGGGAATCGGATATTGGTGCTACAACTCGGGTCCGTCGATGTGGGATGCCGTGGAACAAGAGTACCCTCTGGTCTACCAGAACTCAGATGATACGCACACATCCTCCAGACGTTGGGAGGCGGTTCGGGAAGGGATGGAAGACACACGCATCCTTGTAGCCTTGCGCAGGAAGCTTTCGGATGAGTCCATCGGAGCGGAGGTAAAGGAGAAGATCCGTCACCTGCTTGAAGAAACGTTATCGGGTATTTCCAGACAATCCCTGGCAGAAGTGCACCTGGGTGCGGCGCGGTACGTCATCGATGATTCGAACAATGACGGCACCGTGGAAAGACTGCGTAGCGAAATGTTGGATTGCGTGGCCTTGCTGACTGCTTGGCCTCAGTGATTGCAACGGCTTTGCCATATGTTGCAAGAATATGATTGGCGTCAACCCATTGTGATCTATAATTTCAGGAATTACTTTGACTTCAGCCAATTTGCGAATCGTTTCGTCGGCAAGTACGAATGAGTAAGCGTTCGTTGGAGACCAGTTTGGTTACCCGTTCCGCGTTGCTGGAAAAATGCCATGGACAGAAAAATGCTTCACCCGACATTTCCCATTTGGAATTGCCTAAAACCAGTCCAGGCTCGGAATGTTGCCCATTGCAACAAGCTGCACCACTCCGTGTCTGTCGCATGGAATTCTTTTCGCAT
>JBDOMX010000436.1:0-4233 GCA_039831615.1 Planctomycetaceae bacterium | reverse complement strand
GGTTCGACAAACTAAAAACTACGATCGGCACGTGGAAGTCATTCGATGGCATAACTATTATCGACAACAAGCACGCCAAGACGGGAAAGCACTGCCTGCAACTGACCGGTGGCAGGAAAACAAGCGTCACGCTTGATTTTGCCGCCGACGTCGACACTGGCGGGCAACTTACGTTTTGGGCCGAACGCTGGACGCGGCGAAATCCGTTCTCGTTTCGCATCGAGAAGAATTCCGGGGACGGCTGGAAAGAGGTCTTCAACGGCGACAAAGACGTCCGCGTGGGGCGTGCGTTTCTGTCTCACGTTAAAGTGCCTCTCGCCGACGACAGCATTAAGCAGCTGCGATTTACAGTCACAAGTCCGCCGAACACCGGAATTCTCATCGACGACATCCGAATCGCGCCCGCTTGTCCGCAAAAGATCGTCAGTGTTGAAGTCGTGCCGTTGACGCTGCCAGCACTCGTCGGAAAAGAGGCGAGTCCGCTGCTGAATCTGAAAATCAAAACAGCAGGAAGTCAGCAGCCGATTTCACTGATCGGGTTGCGGGGGAGACTAGCAGGCAGAGGGGACATTGAGTCCTTGCACCTGTCTCGCGGCGAAGGTGGTAAAAGAATGCAGCTTGCCGTCCCTTTAACTTCATCGTCGGCAAGCTGGAAGCTTGCCCCACTGAAACTGGCCGATGGCGAAAACTTACTCCGGGTTGGCTGTAAGCTGAAGAAGGCCGCCAACATCGACCACCGCGTCGGAGTGGCCATTACTGAAGTAACGTTCTCCAATGGTAAGACGTTTAAGTTCGATGGCGCACACTCGACCCAACGGATGGGAGTCGCCGTGCGCGAGGGTGGCGATGATGGCGTGAACACCTACCGCATCCCCGGTCTGGCAACAACCAAAATGGGTACCCTGATCGGTGTCTACGATGCGAGGAGGCGTTCGGGCGGTGACCTGCCAGGCGACATCGACGTCGGTATGTCGCGATCCACTGATGGCGGGCGAACGTGGGAGTCCATGAAAGTCATCATGGATATGGGCGACGATCCCGACTGGCGGTACGACGGCATCGGCGATCCGGCCGTGCTCGTTGACGATAACACGGGCACGATCTGGGTGGCCGCGACGTGGAGTCATGGCAATCGATCATGGCGAGGTTCCGGTCCGGGGCTGAAGCCTGAAGAGACGGGCCAGCTGATGCTCGTCCGCAGCGACGACGACGGCGTCACGTGGTCCGACCCTATCAACATCACTTCGCAGGTAAAGAAGCCAGAATGGTGCTTCATCCTGCAGGGTCCCGGCAAGGGCATTTCGATGCGCGACGGCACGATGGTGTTTTCCGCCCAGTATCAAGATCCGCCAGATCAAAAGCGGCTGCCGCATTCGACGATTATCTACTCGAATGATCACGGCAAAACATGGCAAGTTGGCACCGGCGCGTTTGACGACACCACAGAATCACAGGTCGTCGAAATCGAACCCGGCGTCCTGATGCTCAATTGCCGCTACAACCGCAAGTCGGTTAGAGTCGTAATGACAACTCGCGACATGGGCCAGACGTGGCAGAAGCATGTGACATCGGAACGGTCACTGATTGAACCCGGTTCGTGTATGGCGAGCCTCATCGATGTCGATCAGGAAGTCGGAAAGGACGTTGGCACGTGGCTGCTGTTTTCCAATCCCGACAGTACTGGCGGTCGGCACCACATCACGATCAAGGCGTCGCCCGATCGCGGCCTGACATGGCCCAAAGAACATCGTCTGCTGCTCGACGAAGGTAACAGCGCCGGTTACTCGTGCATGTCGATGATCGACGAGAAAACGGTTGGAATCCTGTACGAAGGCAGTCAGGCGCACATGACGTTTCAGCGAATTCCGCTGAGTGAACTCGTCAGCCAGCCAGAAGCAAGAGAACCCATCGAACCGAAAGGGACACTCTGGCTGCCTCGTGTATTCGGCAGCCAAATGGTCTTGCAGGCTGATTCCAGGATCCCTGTTTGGGGTACCTCCAAGCCTGGCGTGAAAGTCACAGTTGTATTTGGCCATGAAAGACAGGTGACCGTCGCTGACAAATCGGGCAAATGGAATTTGCGTCTGCAGGCGCGGAAAGTGAGCTCCACACCGATCGTCATGTCGATCTACTCGGCCGGCGAAACCATCCAGTTCAAAGATATTCTCATCGGCGAAGTCTGGGTTTGTGCGGGACAGTCCAACATGGAATGGGCACTTCGCCAATCCGCCAACGCCAAAGAAGAACTGGCCGCTGCGGATCACCCCGAGCTGCGACTCCTGCACTTGGTCGCTGGCGCAACGGGAAGCTCAGGAAGCTACAACCCCGAGCATCTTTTGCAGTTGAATCCCGAGACTTTTTGCGCGGGCAAGTGGAAAGTCGCCTCTACCGAATCGGCCGAATCGTTCTCAGCAGTGGCGTGGTATTTCGGCAGGCATCTTCAGCAGCAGCTCCAAGTACCAGTCGGCCTGATCTGCCCGGCCGTGGGCGGGACACCGACTGAAGCCTGGATTCCGCGTTCGGCGATTCTACTGGACCCAAACGCGAGGGGTCTTGTTACCGGCAACTGGCTGGACAATCCGCGGCTTGGTGACTTTTGTCGTAAACGCGGTCAGCAGAATTTTCTGACCGCCATTCAGGCAGGCGAGTCAATCCCCGGTGATGAGTTTGGACCGAATCACTCGTTTAAACCGGGCTTCATGTGGGAGGCTGGCATCAAGCCACTGATTCCTTTCGCGATCCGTGGAGCCATCTGGTATCAGGGCGAATCGAATGCCGAGACTCCCTCGCGTGTGCGTGAACACGGTCAACTGTTACCCCTGCTGGTGAATCAGTGGCGAAAGCAATGGGGGCAGGGCGAATTTCCTTTCCTCTTCGTCCAGCTTCCCGCATTGAACCGCCCGGAGTGGCCGTGGTTTCGCGACGGACAACGTCGCACGCTCAGCCAGCTCAACAACGTCGGCATGGCCATCACGATCGACACGGGCCATCCATCGAATGTGCATCCGACCCTGAAGAAACCCGTTGGACAGCGGCTAGCGAAGTGGGCGCTCGGAACGACGTATCAGTCGAATCCGCACGCGACTTACAGCGGGCCTTTGTTTGACGTCGCAGAACGTGAAGGCGACTCGATGGTTGTCTCGTTTAACCATGTTGGTGACGGACTGCAGTCATCAGACGACAAACCGCTGCGGTACTTCGAAGTTTCCGGCGAGGATGGAGTCTTTCACACGGCGAGCGCGAAGATCATGGGGAACAACACCATTGCGGTTTCGAGCCCAAAAGTTGCTCAGCCACACGATGTGCGTTACGCGTGGCTACCGTATCCCAATCCTCAGGTCAACCTTTTCAATAGCGTCGGTCTGCCGGCATCGCCGTTCACAACGGAGAGTACTGAGACCGTATTCGCCCGACGGACTGCGGAATCAGAGCGACCCAACATTTTGTTTATTGTCTCGGAAGATAATAGCGAGCACCTGGGCTGCTACGGCGAGCAGCGTGTCCATACACCCCATCTGGACGCGCTGGCGGCGGGGGGCGTCCGTTACACGCGGGCCTATGTGCCGTACTCGGTCTGCAGCCCGTCGCGGGCAGCGTTCCTGACTGGATTCTACACGCGACAGACTGGACACATCGGTTTGGCGACTCACCGTTTCTCCATGTACCGGGATTTCAAGACCATGCCCGCTCGCTTTCAACAGGCTGGTTACTACACCGGGTTCCTCGGCAAGACCCATATCAATCCGCAACGGCTGGTCGAGGACTATGTTGACCACCGAGCCATTCAGAATTCGAACTTCGCTAAGACAATCAGCATCGAGACGTACGCCGAAGAGGCCGGTGTTGTGATGCGGAACGCTGCCGAAAGCAAAAAGCCGTTTCTGCTGATTATCAATTACGCCGATGCCCACCGCCGTTTCGTTGGGAAGTCGAAACATGGATTCCCAACGCGACAGATCGAGGACGAAATTGCACCATTCCCGTGGATCGGTTCCGACACGCCGCATCTGCGTGAGGAACTGCGGGACTATTTCAACTGCATTAACCGTCTCGATGAGGGCGTTGGCATGGTGCTCGATAAACTTGATGAAACCGGGAACCGGGACAATACACTGGTGGTCTATATCAGCGATCACGGCGCGGATTTCCCGCGAGGTAAAGGGAGCATCTACGAAAACGGAACACGAATCCCAATGGTCGTCAACTATCCGAAGAGCTTTCCCAAGGGGAAGG
>JBDOMX010000681.1:0-4238 GCA_039831615.1 Planctomycetaceae bacterium | reverse complement strand
CGTGCCGGCAGCAAAAACGGTCCGTACTACAGTTCGTTCGCCAGGCAATTCAACATCGTAAAACCGAATCGCTCCTCCTCGGGCCGTGAACGCTTACCAATCCTGTTCCCGGGATTCTCCTCATCATGGAACGTACCTCCCAATGCTCCCAGCACATCGATCGCGTCCTGTTCTGTCTGCGACAGTTCAACGGAAGCACCGCAACCTGCGACGCTCAGTAGTATCAACGCGATCAACAGTTGTTTCGTCGTAGCAGTCATTACTGATCAGTTTCTGCGAACTGGAATGAATAGAGATCACCGTCTGTCAGTTGAAATCGGAGGCGCACCGGTTTTCCTGCCAGACCACTCACGTCTGAATTACTCGTCCAGCTCACGGATTGCGACGTGGTGTCACCATAGAGTTCATCGGCATCATGCAGGCCGAAGCCAGGCATGGCAGTTCCGTCTGAATCGAGAATCGCCACCCTGAGACTGCCGGCTGCCGAGGTTGAGTAGTTCACCAACAATCGTGATCCGGAGAACGTCACTGGCTTTGTGGTCATCTCGCCACCGGCGAACGAAGCATTCAGAGACACGAATCCATCCAGCCGAATCGTGTAACGGCGGAGGCGGCGAATCTCATCGCGCCATGCGCCTTCTTCGAACAGCATCGAAATCTCCGGGGAGTTCTCCGGGACCTTCGTCCTTGACTCAAAAAGTCCCCAGGCCTGGTAGTTGTCGCCATAGATCCAGCGGCCCTTTGCCTCGGGCCCGGGACGCAGAAACGCTTCGTCCCATCTTCGGAACGAGCCGCCGTTTCGGCTCGACATGAACAGGCCATCAGTGAGATCTGTTCCGACTCGCTGGGCCGCATTGATTAACTTTTCCCGCAGCTCGACAGGAGGAAGCTGTCGGTTGTGTTCGGTGAGTGGTTTGGCAACGTACCGAGTGGGGAATCCAAACAGGATATGTGGAGCCCGGTAGTATGGCAGAATCTGATTGGTGTACATCTGCTGCGCCGGCGAGGCGGGATAGTCGAGTCCAACCGGTTCGGTCCATGTTTTGAAGTCGTGGGAATGCGACCATCCGATGAGCCGCAGTCCATTGCCAAAGTACCGAACGTACATGGAATAGCGGTTTTGTCCGGCGTCCCAAAAGACCGTATTGTGCGAATCGAACGCTCCTTTGGTGACCACAGGCCCCTTGCTGAGTCGCTTCCAGTGAATGCCATCGGCAGATGCAAACGTCCAGAGCCCCTTGCTGGTGACGGTCCCGCCAATGGCCTTGTAGCGTTGAGCGGCAGGACAGTTGGGATTGCTGTCTTTGAAGGGAGCAAAGTTATGGGCCTCGGGGGTGCCCATCCAGATGATGTTGTTCTCGTTGGCACCGGGCCACTTGAACAATCCGAGGTTCGGCTTCTCCCAGTGGATTCCATCCTGGCTTTCCGCGTAGCACACTGCTTCGGACTGTGCCTGGCGCAGGGGCGGTTCGTCAATCAGATAACGGTGTCCACGATAGTACAGTCTGTACCTGTCGCCGTCCTGAAATACGGTGGCGTAACCGCTGGCGTTCCCTTCCCACGGCTGATTGAACTGAATCGCAACCTCCTCCGGATGCGGGTGATGCAGCTTGAGCCGTAAAGCGCCTTCCATCGACTCAATCAATGCGTCGTCGACGAGTGGTTCGCGGCGCAACCCGAGCGAAATCGGTTCAGCACCGCTCGCTGCGGTTGCCAAAAACAGACATCCTGTGGCTCCCAGGAATACTCCCAGCCATCGCTTCATGATTGCTCCCGGTGTTGGCGTCTCTGCGTTGATTCACATGGTATGATGGCATTCGCCCGATTGCACGTTGCTGCCCGTGCCACCCTGAGTGTGAATTCAGAATCGCCGCCTTCGACCGACTCGCGTGCGATGCGCCGTTCAGGTGAATCGCGGCTCTCGTTTCCACGTGTGCCAGCCAGTTGCTGCTGATCCGCGCTGAGTCGATCGCACACGACGGGTTTGACATCTCATCCACGGAGAGGCCAGCTCTTCCCGTGGTGCCCGACAACGAGGAGCGGACAGCCCACACATCGCTTCGTCCGCAGCAGCCGATTCTTTCAACAACGACCGGCTGGACGTCCAAAGCATAACCAGGTAGGACAGTTCAGGGATGGTGACCACGACGCAGGTCTGTGCAATGTCCGACGCTACGAAATAGTCCTGACCAATGAAGATGATCGATCTGTCGAAACCGATCCAGTTCAATTCGGGTGATCCTTCCTTCATGCAGGTCAGGATCCGGCATAAACCTCATCGGAAAGCCAGATGGTGACTCAGACTATTGGGACTTCCGTTTCGCCTCTACCCACAGGGCTTCACCGGTTGGGCGGATGACACAATCGAGAAGATGGGCGTTCATTCCACGACGCACATCGACGCGCCCTGGCACTACGGACCCACCTGCGAAGGAAAGCCGGCGAAGACGATTGATATTTACCAGTGGGGCTGGGATTTGCCACTGCCGCATCTCATTCGCCGAGCGAAAGAAACGAATGATTCTGAGCTGTTTTGGGAAGCCCATCTGGTCGGACGAGATCGGGAATACTGCCATCTGGAACAGCTCACCAACCTCGACGCGCTGCCGATCACCGGCTTCACAGTTGCCGTGTTTCCTTTGAAGATTGTCGGTGCCTCCGCGGCGCCGGCACGTGTCGTCGCGATGATCGACGAGTGACCTCATTCGATTCGTGGCTCAATCGCGTGCCGCGGCAGGACGGGTGGGTTTCTACGCAAATGGCTCTGGATCAGGGTCGTCCATCGTGGCTGAATCGGCAGCCGGACGATCTGTCTAAATGCTGCGACCCGCAAACTGTCGGGACAGCCAATCGCCTGTCGGCTCGAATTTCTCCGGAGGTGCCGGTTCTATGGGATAGATTCAAACTGACAACATTCCATCCCGTTCAGCCACGTGAGCCCATCCTGAAGGTCCGACATGTTCAGGCATTTCATCACTCTTTCGACGTTCATTTGTTTTGGGTCGTTGGGTGCCTGTGCCGCCGACGAGCCGGCGATTGAAGGTTTCACCGAACCGTATGCCGACATTGAACTCGCGGCGGCAGAGATGGGAATCCTGTCACAGGTTGAGGTCAAAGAAGGAGACATTGTCAAGGCGGGGCAGCTGCTCGCAGCGCTGGACGACACTGTTCTTCAAGCTGCGCTGAAGGTGGCGCACGCCAGCAGGAATGCCCGCGGACAACTCGAATCTGCAATCGCCGATCTGGAGACCCGCCAGGTTGAACTTGAGAAGCTCAGGGAATTGCGAAGTCGTCAGCACGCCAGTCATCAGGAAGTGGATCGCGTTGCCGGCGAAGTGCGAATGGCAACCGCTCGGGTGCACGCCGTTCGTGAAGAACTCGAAATTAAAAACCTGGAATACGAACGGATCCGGGCGCAGCTCAATCGTCGCCAGATTCGCTCAACCATCGATGGAGTCGTGACCAATATCTTCTCGCGAGAAAGGAGAATTTGTGTCGCCGTCTCAACCAAACGTCGCCCGCGTCGTGCAACTCAACCCGTTGCGAATTGTCTTTTCTGTTCCCATGGTCCGACGTTCAGACGTGACCACGGGACAGACCGTCACGTTGAGTATCGGTGTCGCTAATGCACCCGCCACAGCCCAGGTCGAGTTTGTGTCGCCGACGGTTGATGCGTCCAGCGGGACCTTTCGTGTGAAAGTTCAATTGCCAAATCCCGATAGTCAGTGGCAGGCAGGAGACCGATCGGTGCTGTTACTGGACCGACCGACCACGAATACTCCTCAGATCCTCGCGCGTCGCCCGCAATGAACAAACAGCCGGAATCAGCAAATCCCGATCATGGCACGATCCCTGGACGCACTCCACTCACAGCGATGACTGACGTTCAGGTGGACGCACACCCGGAGGGCCGGAGTGTCGACAGGACGACGTCCGACGTGCGGCCGTCGGCGCGCTTCGACGTGTCCGCCGTTTCCAACTCGTCGGCGCCCGCACCCGTCTCATCAACAATTGCTGAGTTTAGTCGAAACCTTGATCGTGCGATGGAACGATGTCAGTCACCGGACGACATCGTCACGGCCTGTGCTGAGCTCCTGCGTCGGCAGGCGGCGACATTTGTTGGACGTTACGCGCCGCCTGGCAGGCGGATCGGCGATACGGAGCGTCTCACCGGATTGACGGCTCCTGCCAGTGGCCTCGATCCGGATCTCCAGGCGAAGTTGATCGAGTGCTCAACG
>JBDOMX010001083.1:0-4247 GCA_039831615.1 Planctomycetaceae bacterium | reverse complement strand
CTGGCCAAATGTCAAATCCAGGCCGGATGTACTCGCCGGCCCATGCGGGTTGTGACAGTGTGAACAGTTCACGTCCAGCCAGCAACGAGCGCGCCGTTCCACCGTGGCCGCCGATGCATCCCGCCAATCGGGAAGACGGGGGACATCGTGCACATCGTCAGGAACACCTTCAAGCAGGCCGAGTGCTTGCCAGTGCTTGAGCTGATTGGTTTCTGAACCACCGAACGTCATCGATCGATTGAGATTGGCGGCGGTGACTCCGATCGGCAACATTCTGTCTTCATTGACGTGGCAGCGTTTGCATTCATTCATGTTGGGGGTGACATATTTGAAACTGCCCGGAGTGCCATCTGATCGCGTCCAGTTGATGTCTGTCTTCGCTCCAATCACAGATCGTTCGGCATCAGTGAAGTCGTCGTTCCACAGATACGGCACACCAACCCATCCTTTGGCCATGTGGATGAGCAGCCGTGTCTCCACGAGGCGATCTCCCTCTGCAGGATGGCGCTGATCAAGCGGAAACCGAATGTGCTGGATCAAAACCGAGCCCGTGGGAAATGTGAACGCCTGATCCGATTGGTAGCCCGCCGTCTGGTCTGGTGGGATGTACACCAGACCACGCTGACTGGCATTGTCCACGAAACTCCAGGCGTTGAGTACGTAAGGAATCACACCGGCACTGGGAATTTGCTTCGTCATGTCCTCAAACAAACCGTACTCAGACAACTTCATCGCCGGGCGGCGGGCGCTGACATCAATGTTCACCGTCGATTTCAACGGAATGACCTGCGCCGATACCGGCGCGGGCTTTGATGGCGGCTCAGACGCCGGCTGCAGACCCATGTCCGATTCTTTCTGGCAGCCGAGACTGACAACGAAAATGCCAAGCAGCCACAGGGTCCCCCGCATTATTCCACCATTCGTCATGGGTCCTGCTGACCCGCCGTTGCTGATCTGGTCCGCGGCGTGCCGCGTCGCAGGCTGCCGCGTCGATCCACTCCCTCCTGCCTCGCCACCAACTCAGGATAATCCATTTTTGAGATCCACTGCCTGATCAGCGCGACGCCTTCGTCGTGCGTGACACTTCGACCGACCACCGGCATACGGATACCTGGATCGGTGGACTGCATTCGCATGAGCAATATTGATTTGTCTGGCTGACCAGGTTCAATGACGAACCGCCCATTTCCAGCACCACGACCGGCTGCCACGGGCGATTTAAGAATCCCAAACTTCACAGGCTCGCGCTGATCGTATCTCAGATCCAGACCGGACGTGAATCCGATTCCTCCTTTGCGATGACAGCCCGAACAGTTCATGTCCAGATAAGCGCGGGCACGTGAATCCAAATCGCCGGTAGTAGGATCGTCCCAGACGGCCATGCGCGGGATCTGTTCGAATTCTTCCGGCAATCCAGTGAGGTATCCGACCTGCGCCCAGTGTTCCAGCTGGTTCTGTTCGCCGTCCGTGTACCGGAACTGTTTGTTGAGATACCGGGCGTGGACTGGTCCCAGTGGCAGCAACTGTTCACTGATCTCATGGCACTGGATGCACTGGTTTCGGTTAGGAATTCGAAACGTGTGGTTTTGTTGGCGGCCGTCGCTGTGAATCCACGCCACTCCCACCTTGCCCCCCACCAGTGACAGTCGAGCTTCCGTGGTCGTATCGTCCCAGGCGTACTGAGCGCCGACCCAGCCATCCGTTCGCCTCATCCACAAACGAGTTTCCACGATGTGCTCGCCCAGTTCCGGATCGCGCAGATCCGTCAGATATCCCATCGTGATGATCAGCACCGCACCGGTGGGATAATTGATTTCACCGTGGGGGCCATATTCACAATGCACGCCTTTCGGCAACCACACAAAGCGATGCAGAGTGGCATAGTCTGCGAAATGCGGTGTGTTCAGGTCGTATGGAATGCCTCCGGCATTGGGAATCTGTCGTTTGGCGTCGCGAAAAAGATTGTAGGAGGAAAGCAGTTTGGCAGGTTCAGCATCCACGTCGATATCAACCACAGCCGACTCACCGTGAGCCGGGGCCGCAACGGAGGCAACGTCCGCAGATTCCACACGTACTGCCATCAGCGGCAGCACCCACACAGCGAACCAGGTCAGCCGACACAGCGAAAAACAACGCCTTGTCGAATCAACGGCATTCCTGATCCCTCGTATGGAATCGACCCGCCACATTTACTCAGCTCCGGCAATCGTGACCGGCTTCACCGAAGGCAGCGAGTGCTTGTGCGGAGCAAGGTCACGAGCGGGACTGGCACCGGATGGATCCTGCAGTGCGGCCAGCCCACCCAGATTGACGAACGTGAGTTCCCCGTCCACTTTCGAATTATCGTGGATGGCGATACTGGCTTCTTTGGCCAGTTCCCCGTCAGTCACTTTTTCTTCGTTCACTGCGCCGTCCCACACAATGTCCGGAAGCGGCGTTCCCGCGATCGCGACCATGATTTCACTATCGGGTTTGTCACCGCAGGCGCCAAACTGGTTGCCGTGAATATGGACGCCTTCAGGATAGGGATAGTAATTAGGATCTTTGATGTCTATGCCCGCCGCCATGTAGCTGACGATCAGGACATTGGTTGTGCCGTGGTCTTTGATTTCGTTGTCAAACACCTCGACGTTGGTATTGGCCATGATCTCCACTCCCAATCCGGCGGGAACTCCACCGACGATGTTACCCACCGGAGCGAAGTTCGCCGTGTTGTTGCCATAGATGCGGTTGTTGTAGACGCGCACGTCATGACCACGCTGTTGCGGCAGGTCAGGCAGATCAAAAACAAGCACACCAGCGGTATTGTTGGTGGCGACGCAGTCGAAGACTTCGGCCTGATAGCAGTTTTCGATTTCGATCCCGGCGACGTTGTATTCCACCCGACAGTTTTTCACGATCACATCAATCGACTGGCCGACGTAGATCCCGGCATCGGATGCACCAATGGCAACACAGTCGTCGACAAGAACGTTTCTGGAGCTGACCGGATAAAAGCCGTACGCTCCGTTGGTCGACTTCGGGCCGCCCGTCCATTCAGTCCTCACACGCCGCAGGATGATGTTGTCGGCCTTCGACGACTTTATCGCGTTGCCTTTTGTATCTTCGATGGCGATGTCTTCGACAACGACGTGGTCACCCGTGATGTACAGTCCTTCCGCTCCGGCTGCCTGGTTTTTGAAGCTCAGGATCGTCCTGTCCATTCCGCGGCCTCGAATCTTCACATTGTTGACCGTGAGCGAAAGGCCATCGGTGAATTCGAACACGCCTTCTTCAAACTGAAAGACCGCGCCCTCTTCAGCCAGAATGAGTTCTTCCAGAACCTGCTTCTGCGCATCGGGTCCTGGCACAAATGTGACGACGCCGGAGTCGACAGACGCTCCTGCGGATTCCGTTGGTGATGCCCCGGACTGTGTGCCGACCGATTCGTCAGTACTCGCTATGGCTTCCACGATGCCAGCCGCTTCTTCGTTGCCGGTCGGTGCGCCTGTTTCGCCGGACGGTGTTTCGGTCTGCGCGGGACCGGTCGTGCCATCACTGCAGCCACCAACAAACAACAAGGCACTCAGGCCCATGAGCTGGAAACAGACTCGAGCGTTCATTGAGATCTTTCTGTAAGCAAGTGCAGGAGGTTCGCTGTCCTCTGATGAATGGGTACGTGTTGAATCCCAGGGAGCGTTTGTTCGCCCGCAATTGGGTTCTGCCACGGCGGCGCAGCCGGCGGTTCCATCAGCTGTCTGTACCAACCGAACTCTCTGATGCGGTTTAACTGAGAATAGTACATTGTAACGATATCGTGACATTTGTGCGGAATCACCTTGTTATGATAGATAATTGGCAGGTGTTTTCGTCCCGCTGAGGACGTTTCAGCAGGTACAGAAATGGCCAAAATGGCCGCATCGCAACTTGCCAGGACCCTGCCGGGCATGAAATGCACGGGTCGTCGAGTCCGGCTGGCGATCAGGACAATCATTGGCCGCAGAGGAATGACATGCGAAAGTCCCTGATGAAATCGACAGTTTCGATTGGACGATTTGGAAATCTAAGCATTGCTCGAGTAATAACTGTCGCGAATTGAATGTAGCCATCACGCTCCGCCGTGATGATCAGCAGCCAAAACAGGACAGTTATTACTCGAACGGTCCTAATTGGACAGCGCCAGTTTATGTGTTTGAGTAGTTGCATTACAGGGTTTGGACGCATGACTTGATTTTGTCGACGTCGATTCCAAGGTTGGCGTACAGCTC
>JBDOMX010001102.1:0-4253 GCA_039831615.1 Planctomycetaceae bacterium | reverse complement strand
GCATGGTCCCTTCGGGCAGACGGTGTCACATTCGTCGATGATCGTCGTATCCACGGCGTGTTTTTTCTTCCTCGCGCACCTGTTCCTCAAAACCAGAGCCTTCGTCCCGCCCAGAAACTATCTGCTGGAGGTGTTCACCGCTTTGGACAGGATGTTTATGGACATGAATCACGTGACCGGAGGGATCATGCTTACGCGGGATGTGCAGCTCCTGCCAAAAACAAAACCGGTCGCCTGGCGTGAGATGTCGAAGAAATCGTTGGGGACCACCCGCTACCTGTTTCGGGTGCTGGTGGTGCTGGAGCTCCCGCTGTTATGCGTGTTTCAGTTGCTGAACGGGCCGGGTGCCTCGACGTCGCCCAACAGCGTGACAGTGCTGCTTTATCTGTTGTGGGGCATTTCGGTGGCACTGGTGGCCGTTCATGCCGCTGGCCTGGTTTCGTCGGAGAGGTCGCGACAGACTTTGGACGTGCTGCTGACGACGCCCATTTCAGGACGAGAGATTATCCTGCAGAAGTTTCGAGGGGTGAGACGGTTGATTTGGGTGCTGCTGGTTCCGTTTCTCAGCATCTTCGCCTTTGAACGGTGGTTCAAGATCAGCCACGGGTGGGAGTACTTCTGCTGGTCGACAGTCTTTGTCCTGATTTATCTGCCGTTGACGGCCTGGTTTTCGATGTGGCTGGGGCTGCAGTTTCGTTCTCAACTTCGGGCAACCGCTGCGGCGGTCTGCCTGATTGTTGCCTGGATGACGCTTCCCCACGGCATTCAGTATCTGCTTGTTTCAGGTTTTGACGTGCAGTTTCCCGACGGGGCTCAATACCTGTTGCTGCTCAGTCCAGCAGTGGTGATTCCGGCGATCGAATCTGCGAATCCTTCGGCACATGGGATTCCCGATCCATACTGGACGTTCTATCTCGTCAATATCGCGTTGTATGGAACTTTGCTGTGGATGTTCCGGCGCCTTTCCCTGAAAGACGCCGACACTCGCCTCGGCCGAGCGAAGATCACCGGTAGAAATCTCGTTGCAACGGAACACCGGGCCGAAGGCGACAGATTGGGAACGTCGCCAGTCAGCTAACAGGCATCTTATTTCTAAGAGATAATTCCGTTGAGCCCTGAGCTGATCTTCAGCTTTTCGAACTCCTGCCGCTCGGGCAGGGCAGTCGTTGCCTGACCGTGGGCAGTTGCATCCATCAGGAAATCAACTTGCTGCGTGGGATCATCTTCGATCCAGTGTCGACGCAACGGTTGAGATCTTCTGCCAAAGACAGCCGACTGTCTTTCACCGGCCGGTTTGCGCGGCTATTGTTCGCACGATACCACAGTTGGATGACGTATTGTCGGGCCACAAGACGTATAGATGACGTCTCCACAAAGGAAGATTTTGAGGAACTGGAAGGAGACCAGGGAAGTGAAACCATTTTGCCCGAGCTGCGAGCATCTCACGTACCAAAAGACGCGATCTCGATTTCGACGATTGTTCTGGATCTTGTTACTTCGCAGATGTCATCGATGTAGTTTCTGTGGACATCGATTTACGCGTCCGATTGTTCCTCTGTTTCCCTCGGGTCTTAAGAGCCTGCTGACCACCGGGCGATCGGGCAGGTTGTAGTGACCACTGCCTGCAGCAGCCGGAAAGTCACTGCTACAGGGTGATTCGGTCGTCCCGCTCAAGTTCAAACAAAATCGTGAGTGCTGTTTCGCCAACGCTGACCACATCATTGTGAAACAGCTGCGTTGGAGCAGAAATCAGCTGGCCATTGACCGCTGTCCCGTTGCGGCTGCCTAAGTCTTCGATTTCCAAACGTCCGTGATGAAACGTGATGACACAGTGCTCTCGACTGGCGGCTGTGTCTGTAAACAGTCGTAGATCACTGTCGATCGATCTGCCGAGTCGAATCGTGCTGTTCGGCGGAATGTGGTACGTCAGCGATTTGCAGCGGATCCATGCTTGAGTATGACCGACCATAACAACCGTCGTCCATGGTGGTTAAAAACAGAGCTCGCGAGGTGACATGTTGCCGTCTCCTGATCAGAGTCGCAACTCAACAGGCCTCGCCTGAACAGCACGACATATTGCTGCCTGCCACAACCGGATGCCGGCGGGCCGCCACATGTGGCACACAGGAAGATCATTTCGAAGGCGGTTTACTTCTTTGGAGTCATTGATTCGGCATTTGATCCAGGTGCCGGTCACGGTGCGGCTTCCCGCAGATGTTCCAGATGGCGTTTCAACGTGACCAGCTGCAGCTTCAGGCCGAGTGTGAGACCCGCGACGGAGTTTTTCAGCTCACGGGTGTCTCGCAGCAACTGTTCCATGGTCTCTGGGACGTTTTCGGGGGGATCATCAATCACGAGTTCTTCGTCTTCGTAGCGGTTTCCCTGACCGCACTCGGGGCACATGAGTACCGTCGTGGAATGATCGTCTGTGAAGTGGCCGTACCGCATGATGATGTCGGTGCATTCCGTCATCATGGCCGCCGCTCTGCCCAGCTCGTCAATGACTTCGGAATTTCCCTGAATCACATCGGCCACGGTGGGTGATCCGTCGGCATCGGCATCGGCCGACGAAGGGGCCTGCTGGCAACCGAGCGTACCGATCGAAACGGCTGCGAACACGGCCATTCCGTTCACGGGTAACAAGCGGCTGAAAATCTGGCTCACTCCCATTTCTGATCTCCGGTTTGTACCTGAGGATCCGATCGGACACGGATCAGACAATTTCGCTCGACGGGTTTCATCGTGAGTTGTCGCTCATTCCTGTCTCCACGAGAAGTCGAACGGGCAAGATAATCTCCACGACAGGGATTCGTCTGAGTCTGCTGGTGGAGGAGTTGCCGGTCGTGAATAGCACGGTCCTCGATGGTGTATTCTATGGCAGTGTGAGAACTTCAGCAGGGATTCAATTGTCGAATTGGATGGTGATGGCACGTGGGGATCGCTACGCTGCCAACGTCGTCTCTTCAAATCCCGGAACTGAGACTGTGAATCCACGGACCTTTGCATTTCTGACACGTTCACTGCGGCAGGAATGCCGGTTGTTGAGTCACCACGTGATGCGAGGAGCGCTCGTTGGGGTGATCCTGTTCATTTTTGTCACTGTCCAGATGAGCAGCGCCCGTCAGGTGGGCGCGGGTGGCCAGTTCGCGTCGGTGGTGATCCATTGTTGCTACGTCTTCCTCTCACTCATTGGCGGCCTGTACTTCTCAGCAGGAATCGTTGAGGAAAAAGAAGAGCAGACGTTGCCACTTCTGCGAATGACCGGAGCAACGCCGTTTACAATTCTGGCGGGAAAATCGATTCCTCGCCTCACCGTTGCTGTCTTCATGGTCCTCATCGCAGCACCCTTTCTTGTTTTGTCACTGACATTGGGCGGTGTCCTCATCTGGGGCCTCGTCTCTGCTGTTCTGGGAATTCTGACCTATGCTGTGATGTTGTGTCTGGTGGGAACCCTGGCGAGCGTTTGTTGTCGGCGGCTGTCGACGGCGTTTTCCATGACGGCATTGATCTGGGGCCTGCTGGAATTCGCGAGTCCGCTTGCCTGGCTTTTTGATGAACTCATGGATCATCGCACCGACCTGAGTGGATGGTTCTCTGAACGCAGTCTGCTGTTCAACCTGAGCAGCTACCTCAGCACGTGGTCAGGCAACCAGATCTGGTGGCCACAAATGACATTTCATCTTTGCGTGGCTGGTGGCTGCTTTGTGCTCAGCTGGCTGTTGTTCGAACCCTGCACGAAAGCATCCACGGCGGGAATGACCGAGCCTACCGAGAAGAGAATCCAGATCGCTCGTACCCGTGCTGTTTCGCGCGTCAGGAACGATGCTCTGGCATGGAAGGTATGGAAGCATCACACTGGTGGTGCATTGTGGTTTTGGCTGCGTGTGATCGGACCTGCTGCGTGCGTTGCCTCAATCACACTCGTCACCATGGGTGACTACGCGGATATGGAGGCAATCAGCTATGCCCTGGTGAGCTGTGGCATCATGCTGGGACTGCTGAATGTGGCTCGGCTGCTGGGACTGGTGTTCAATGTGGAAATTCGCGAGAACACGTTAAGCGGACTGCTCATGCTGCCGCTGTCCAGGACGTCGCTCGTTGTCAGAATGTTGTGGGGACTGGTTCCGGCATTTATCTCTGCGTCCGCCTGTTTCGGATTCGGAATGGTCATCATGGTCTGGTCGGAAGCTGATATCGGATGGAGCGATCTTGCGGAAGTGCTTGTTGAACCCATGTTTCTCCACTTCGGCACC
>JBDOMX010000883.1:0-4260 GCA_039831615.1 Planctomycetaceae bacterium | reverse complement strand
CGCTGCGATGTGCTCTTCCATCTTCATGCACCAGAGAGTGGCATTGATGATCATCCGGCGGACGCCCTCGCTGAGGATGTCCTCCGAGGCGCCCTGAGTGGAGCAGAACGCGCGCCCTTCCTTGCCACCCTTGAACGAGTAGTTTCGTACCCAGGCGGCGGGCTGCGGTGCCTTGCCCGCGATCGGCTTGGCGCCCACTTTCATGGACTCCAGGACGCGGTTGGTGGCGATGATGGTGGAGTCCGGCATCGGTCTGGCCGAGTAGGCACCGGCCATGGCGTGCATATCCTTGACACCGCGCATCACCGGATGGCGCTTGTGCTCGGGCACAACGTGCATGGCCGTGGCGTACTTGTGATTACTCCCGTAGTGCCCGGCACCGAGCCTCGGGTTCCAAGTCTCGCCAAGAATCTGGCGACCGAATCCGCCAATAAAGTCGTCCTCGCCGCTGTTGAAGTTGTGATAGGCATATTTGCCCTTCAAACCGTTAAACGCATGTGTCGTCGTACGCAACCCGAGTACCGGGCCGCCGCGCTTCAAGTACTCCTCGAGCTTCGCCATCCAGGCGTCCTCCGGGTGCACGAAACGCAGGAACAGAAACAGCATGTCGGCGTCATCAATGGTTTCGATTCCCGGAACCAGGCTTGAACCCGGTTTGATGATTCCATCGGAGGTCTGGCCGAAGATGACCGTGCACTTGAAACCGAAGCGTTTCGCCATGATGCGGGCGATGGCCGGACAGGTTTCCTCGCCGCGGTATTCGTGATCGGAAGCGATGAACAGAATGTGTTTGCCCTTGCCCGGTCCGGCGTCGCCCTCGTAGACAACGCGGTCAGCGGCTGTTGTGCCTGCGGCCGTGATCAAAAAAAACAGAGCGGCAGCTATGACGTGTCGTGCGGTCATTGTGCAGTCCCTTTGTTGTTCTGTTTCGAATCAGCCGATGCATAACCGAAAAGTGCTTGGCTGTACGCTGGCGGGTGCCTGTCGGTCTATCGTACGCAACCCAGGAATCGCGACAACGCTGTCGTGATTACAGATTGTCAGTTGCGGCGTGTGTCCGTTGGTTCAATCTGAGACGTTGTAGTCTAACAAGTCCGCCGTAGAGTCGATAACCTCAGTCGCCAAATCAGCTCGGCCAACATTGCAAGTTGCGGGGCGAATCGACGGCCATTTCCGCTGAGATGCAGCGCCGATACGCGGGTGTGCTGTGCGGAAATCCTGTGAGGTTTCCGCGGCGATGAATCGCCATTCTGCACGGGATGTGTTCGCTGATCCGTCAGTGCCGGCAGCCGCTTGCCGCCAACTCACTTGGACTTCTGCTGAGGGCCCGGGCCCTGATCGAGCGTGATTCCCAGCAGAAATGGAGCGGCCTCGGTCCCGTACGATTCGAAGTCGATGTGAGAGAGGGGCACATCGGGTTTCGGGTTGACCCAGGACATCCGGTAGCAACCGATTTCTCGGTCGGCCTCGCGCACGCTCCGATGCGAATGAGCCAGGCTGGCGCCCGGAACCGTCCGCTTCTCCGGTAGGAACCAGTCGAGAAGATGTTCACCGTACCGAATGTCCGCGGACTGTGTGGAACCGTCTTTGTAGTGGAAGTTGTACTTCCCAATGATGGTTCCATGGGGAAGCCGGTACCCCCACGACGTCCCGTGCAACAGGTGAACAATTCGTGCCGTTTGTCCGATGGGGATGCTGCGCACGCCATTGGTGAGTCCCGCCACCTGCTGCCTCAGCTCAGTTTGCACACCGTGCAGTGCAATCAGGCCCCGCACGTCAAACGAGACGCCGGCGTAGGTATCCAGCCCACTCTTCAGCTCCGCAAAACTCTCGCTGACATACGGCTGCCGTTTTGCCTCGAGGTAAGGATCCTCGCTCAGGGCCGCGTTGTAGTGAGCCGTGAGATCGATGTACTTCGCCGGCAGCGCCTTGTCTCGCGGCACAATGCGGCCCTTCAGCGTCATCTTCCGGGCGTCGGAACGCGTGCGAAGCGCTTCCTCGGTCTGTCCCTGCCGAACCAGGACTTTTTCCTTGGTGTACAGAGCCGCACCCGACTCCCGATCGAGTTCCAGCGACTGCGCGATGCTCGTGGCCGCCTCAGCGGTCTTTCCCAGGGCCAGGAACATCTCGGCCTGGAGTCGCCACACCTCCGAGTCCTTCGGCGCGCGGGTTGTCGCCCGCTGCGACAACTTCTGGGCCTGCTCGACCCGTTTTTTGGAGGCGTTCAGCCGGGAGGCGTTGTAGACAGCCCGTGCAGCCAGTTGCCGGGGATCGATCGCGTCGCTGGCCAGTAAGTCTGCAAATTTTTCGGCGGTGATCGCCACCAGAATGGGGTTGACCTCGTTCAGAGTCGCTACGAAGTCGATGTGCGCGATCTTGGTGTCGGGCCTCGGATTGTCCCAGGTTGCCAGGTACAGGGCCGTGTCCGGCTTGTTGCTAGCGAACGCCGCCTGCTCACCACGCCAGACGAGGCCTGGGATATTGTCCGTGGTCCCAGCCAGCCAGCAATCGCCGATCTCCATTTCGTACCGCGCGGTGAAGTTCTCGACCTTGCCGTCGGCATAGACGACCCGGTAGACCGCGGCCGGAGCGCCCGTGACGGTCTGCTGAAACCCTGCATTGAGGATGTGGATCTGGTCCGCCTTCCTGCCGACGACGATATTCTGCACCTGCGATGGGAAGTCGATCGCCGTGGGCAAATAAGGCGACAGGTTGATCACGCCGCGGATGTCGAAGGGGATCCCCCGAAAGTGGTGAACTCCTGTTCGCATCGTGCGATAAAGCGGCGGCAGCACCATCGCCGAGTTTCTCAGCCGATGCCAGGTCTCGTGCAGGCCCGCGTTGAAACTGTGGGTGAGGTCGATGGCCGAGTCCGGCGTGTCCGGTCGACGGGGCGGAATCTGTGACCGCAGCACGAACCCTCGGGCCTCGCGTTCTCCCTTGGCAGCAGCGTGTCGGCGAAACACCCTCTCGATCAATTGGTGATCCAGTCCGAGCGGCTTGCCGACACGGTAGTCCTCCTGGTCAACCGACAGCGCCAACACCTGCGTCGCACTCGGGAGATCTCCGGCGGCATGGTGGATGCGCCCCTTGAGTTTCAACAGCCTGTTCCTGACCTCCTTGTCGTCGGAGACAAGACCATCGAGCCGTTTCAGCGCATCAGCATGGAGCCCCTGGGCTTTCAGGGTCTCGGCACTGGCAATCGCATGCTCGATCTTCAACTCCGCGCTGTCCTTGACCCTAGGCAGAGCCTGTTTCAGCAGCCCGGACACATGCTTGGTCGTCACCGCGGTCGCGCCGTTGACCATCGCGATCTTCAGACGCGCATCGGCGAGAATCGATGCGACTTCGCGATCACCGGCCGCCGACGCCGCCGCGGACTCGAGTGAGATGGCGTACAGGAATGGTGAGCTGATACTGACCGCCGACTCGAACGTGATTGCCTTGATCGTCTTGTCGGGCTGTGGGTTCTCCCAGACGCAATGCACCAGGCTCTTGGTATGTTCGAAATCCCCTTCCTTCCAGGCGATCACAGCATGGGTTGGAGTGGCATGCGGGTTGTTGATCCACGTGACCAAGTGCTTCCCGTACAGGATCGGCAGTTTGGCTTCGCTGCCATCTTCAAAGTGCAGGAGATAACGCCCGATCGGGTAGCCGTGGGGTATTTGGGAGACAAACGAGCAATTGTGCAGGACGTGAATCCAGGTCGCCTTCTGATTCACCGCAATCTCTTCGACCTGTCTCGGCGGTTTAGAGAAAAACGGGTTGGACTGCTTGTCGCCGCCGATCAGCCGGACGACTCCCCGCAGGTCGAAGTCCACGCCGTTGAGCGTGACCAGTCCCACGGGCAGTTCCTTCCAGAGTCTTCCCGAGGCAGTCTCCACATTCTGGGCCCGGTACACGTAGTCGAACAGGGACTGGTTGTAGTAGTTGCTCAGGTCCACCTGGCGAGCCGTCGCCTGCGCCGACCGCTTGGGGATCCCAGCCTCGAGCATGAATTGATGCGCCTCGGCGAACTTCTTCTGGTCGGCCAGCCGGTTGGCCACGTCGCGGATCAACCCACCCAACTGGAGCGGATTGATGTTCCCGTCCTGGTCAACGTCGCAGGCCTTGGTCAGCGCCTGGACCGCTTCCTCCTGTCTTCCCGCCAGCAACAGCGCCTTGGATCGTGTCCGCCAGACGGTGGGATCCTGCGGGTAAATCTCGGCGGCCAATCGGGTCAGCCAGTCCAGTTCCAGTCGACGGTTCTCCAGGGAATCG
>JBDOMX010000301.1:0-4267 GCA_039831615.1 Planctomycetaceae bacterium | reverse complement strand
GGAACTCGGACAATTATTTGTTGACGAAGGCCTGATCTCCTCTGAGCAGCTCGCCACAGCACGAGAAGCTCAAAGTGGAAAGCGAATTGATCAGTCGTTGATTCAGCTGGGCATGGTCAGTGAAGATGATGTTCTCAAAGCATTTTCAACTGAATTCGGCATTCCCTATGTCGATCTCAAGACGATCACCATCGACGAAGAGCTGTTAAGAGAGTTTCCAACGTCGTCCATCTATCGACACTCGCTGCTGCCGCTGTACCGTGAGAATGGCCATGTCGTGGTGGCGACCGGCGATCCGCTCGACCTTGAAGGCCTGGATGAACTCAGTTCCGTTTCCGGACTAATACTCGAACCGGTCATTACTCGAGGCGGGGAACTCAGCCACCGCATTCACGAACTATTGGGCGTCGGTGGCGACACCATCAATCAACTGATTCGACAGCGCAATGAAGAGGGCATTGAGCTGCTGGAGGAGATTGACGAGGACTACGGCGAACTGGCCGAAGGAGCTCAGGCCCCCTCTGTGATTCGGCTGGTCAATGAGCTGCTGATCGAAGCAGTCACACAGCAGGCCAGTGACGTTCACATCGAACCGGAAGAAAATGGTCTGCGCGTCCGCTTCCGAGTTGATGGAATCCTGCGAATTCAGCCGGTGCCTGCAGAGATCAATCACTTTTATTCAGCGATCGTGACGCGACTGAAAATCATGTCGCACCTGAACATCGCCGAAAAGCGATTGCCCCAGGATGGCCGCATCAAACTACGGGTGACCGGCCGCGAGGTGGATGTCCGCGTTTCGATTATCCCCATGACCCATGGGGAAGGAGTCGTCCTGCGGCTGCTGGACAAGGCGCGGATGACGTTTGACCTGGTCAACGTGGGGATGCCGCCTTCGATCATTTCACGATTCCGTGAACTGCTGCAGCTTCCACACGGCATCATTCTTGTCACCGGCCCGACCGGCAGCGGGAAATCAACGACACTCTACAGCAGCCTCAACGAACTCAAATCAGCAGCCACCAAAATTATTACGGTGGAAGATCCGGTCGAGTACCAAATGTCGGGGATCAGTCAGATCCAGGTCCACTCCAAGATTGGACTCACATTCGCTCACGGATTGAGATCTATTCTGCGTCACGATCCGGACGTGGTATTGATCGGAGAAATTCGCGACGGTGAGACCGCCCAGGCGGCCATTCAGGCATCACTGACCGGCCACATTGTATTTAGCACGCTGCACACAAACGATGCACCCAGCGCGTTCACTCGATTGATCGACATGGGAGTCGAACCTTATCTGGTTGCCAGCACCGTGGAGGGAGTTCTCGCTCAGCGGCTGGTTCGCCGCCTGTGCATGTCGTGTCGCGAAGCCGTACCAGTCAGTGCACTTGACCTGCCTGCGGACTTTGACAGCGACAGCGCTCCGGAAATGATCTACGAACCACGTGGCTGTCGGGAATGTTCGGACACTTGATATGCCGGGCGAACGGGTGTCTTCGAATTGCTGACAACTGGCCCGGTCCTGCAACAGATGTGTGCCGAGAACAAAAGTGCCACAGAAATTCGCGCGTACGCCTTGAAACACGGTATGACCACTCTGCGTCACAGCGGCTGGGAACAGGTGGCTGCGGGGGTCACCAGCGTGGAAGAAGTGGTGCGAATCACTCGAGGTGACATCATTGCCTGAATTCGACTACACGGCCAAAGAACTCAACGGAACACAGGTCGCCGGAACTCTGACTGCGACGACCGAACAGGATGCGCTGTCCATCCTTGCCGGAAAACAGTTGTTCCCTCAAAGAGTCGTGCAGTCCGAAGCCTCCCGCCGCCAGACAGTCCGGGGTTCACGTCGCGTTGCGAGTCGCAATCTGACCACCTTCTACAATCAGCTGGCTGACTTGCTTCGCTCCGGGGTTCCGCTGTTGCGTTCGTTGCTGCTGCTGGAAGATCAAACATCGAACCCGGCCTTGAAGTACGTGATCCAGGACGTCCGGGAACACGTGGCCGATGGCGGTCGTCTGAATGAATCCATGCGCCGCCACCCGAAAGCGTTCAGCCAGCTCACCGTCAGCATGGTTAGAGCCGGCGAAGAAGGCGGGTTTCTGGAAGACGTCCTCGCGCGCGTCGCCGCGTTCAATGACCATCAGGAGGAACTGCGTGCCAAAGTCGTGGGAGCGCTCGTGTATCCTCTGTTCCTCGCCATTGCCGGCGGCAGCATCATTTCCGTGCTGTTGCTGTGGTTTGTGCCGGAATTCGCCACCATCTTCGAACAGATGGCGCGCAGGGGAAAACTGCCATGGGCAACGACGACGCTGATGTCGTTCAGTGATTTGATCCAGGATTGGTGGTTCTTGTTACTGGCAGCCATTGCCGGAACCGTCATTGGCGTCTGGTATTACTTCTTCGAAACGGAAGACGGTCGCCTGAAACTAGACCAAATTAAACTCAAAGCACCTGGACTGGGGGGGATCGTGCAGAACCTGGCGGTGGCGCGATTCTGTCGCATGCTGGGAACATTGCTGGGCAATGGAGTTCCCATGCTGCAGTCTCTGGGAATTGCGAAGGACGCCAGCGGCAATCAGGTGCTCAGTGCAGCCATCGGGCAGGCTGCAGAGAACGTATCCGGTGGTAAATCACTGGCCGTCCCGCTGAAAGCCAGTGGACAATTTAAACGGGAAATCGTCGAAATGATTTCAGTTGGTGAAGAAGCCAACAACCTGGAAAACGTATTGCTCAGTATCTCCGACAACCTCGAACGTTATACCAGTCGCAGAATTGACGTCGTCGTTCGATTGCTCGAACCCGTCATGCTGCTGGTAATGGCCACAATCGTGACCTTCGTGATTGTAGCCCTGTTGCTGCCGGTGCTTAACATGTCCAGCGCATTCTGATGCAACGGACCATTTTGAAATGACTCGTAACGAATAACCTGCGACCCGTGACCAGTTCCGACAAATTTGTGACCGGTTGGTCATGTTCTTCCCCAAAAGGATTTCCCGCCATGAAACAGCGTGCCTCCATTCAGCGACGCGCACCGCGTTCCGGTTTTACACTCATCGAGCTGTTGATCGTACTGGCCATCATTGTTGCGATTGCCGCCATGGTTGCTCCCAACCTGATCGGTCAACAACAGGCCTCCAAAATCAGCATTACCGAGGCCACCATTAACACGATCGAAAATGCGATCAAGATGAAGACCATTGCCAACGACGGCACGTACCCGGACGGCGACGATGCCATCAAGGAACTGACACAGGTGTCAGAGAGCAGTCGAGGAAAAGAGCTGGCGCCGTTTCTTGAAGAGTACCCCCGCGACAGCTGGGGCAACGACTTCCACTATGAATACGACCCCAAACGCGATCTCACCAAGCCACGCATCTGGTCCAGTGGCCCGGATGGCAAAGACGACGGCGGCAGCGGTGACGACATTGCCAACTGGAGTGACGAAGACGACGCGTAGTTGTCACTGAATTCTCGTTATGAACCGACCCCATAATCCAACCTGGAGCGATCAAACGAGGCTGCACTCCCGCGTTTGGCGTCGTACGGGATTCACCCTGCTGGAACTGCTGGTCGTTGTCGCCATTTTGGTCGTCATGGCCGCAATGGTGGCACCAAACGTCGTGAATCAAATGCAGGAAACCCGTGTAGCACAGGCTGCGGAATCGGTACGCGACGTGATCTCACGGTCCCGGACTTTCGCGTTGGATGCAGGAATCGATTATCAGTTCCGCTACGAGCCGAATGGTCGAAACTTTGTGGTCATTCCCCTGGAACTGGAACCAGTCGACTCCAACTCCTCGGCTGGCGATTCAGAAACATCCAGCTATGTGCGGCTTTCCGGCGAACTGAATGAAGGATTTCGTCTGCTCGCCGTTGACGACGATCAGCAGAAGATCGAATCACTGGAGGCCGCCTGGTTTGGCCAGCTCGACAATGCGCTTCAGCTCTCTCAGGCGAGCTGGTCGGAACCAGTCATCTTTCGCTTCGACGGCACCGCTGATGACGCTGCGATCCAGGTCACGACGGATGAACGACTGGCTGCTGACCTGAGTGTACGCGGGCTGACCGGCGGTGTGTCGGTCTCCCGCGTGTATCGGGAGGCAGACTGATGCGATCGCTTGACCAACAACAACCCGGGATCGATCATTTCCGTCAGAGACAACGCCGACGCGGACTGACTTTGCTGGAGATTCTTGTCTCGACAGCGATCCTCGTGGCATCGCTCACGGCAATCATGCAGGTGCTGAGCGTGGGACATCGTGCA
>JBDOMX010000250.1:0-19322 GCA_039831615.1 Planctomycetaceae bacterium | reverse complement strand
ATGTCTGAGTCCCGCCGCCTGAACACCCGGTGACTCCGATGCGGTCGCCGTCCACGTCCGGCAATGACTGCAAAAAGTCGAGTGCTCGAATGCTGCTCCAGGTTTGCAGTGTGAGGGCCTGCTTGTGCTGGTGACTCCAGCCAACGTGCTCCGAATCGCCGAACCCGATCATGTCGTAGGAGAAGACGACAGCGCCCATGCGAGCCAGCGTCGCACACCGATGCTGCTGGTCAGGTCTCAGACGCCCGCCCTGCGGTCCCTGAGCGTGACCATGGGGACAGAGGATTCCGGCGTGCGGTCCCTGCCTCTCAGTTGGACGATACAGGTTGCCGTAAACGAAGAATCCGGGTCGCGATTCGAATGCGGCAGACTCAACGGAGTAGCCGTCGTACTCACGTTTGCGGCGGATCAGCGGGTTGAGAGGTGTTCGTTCCGGGAGTGGATGGAGATTGGCGCCGGTCAATATTTGGTTTCGTATTTTTGTCGCCCGGGCTTTCCACTCGTCGAGATTCGAATAGGTTGCCGCCATTCGCTCAAGTTGCAGAATTGCTTCTGGCTCGGACTGGTAGTGGCCGCGGCAAAGCACAGGTTTTGCCTCACCATCCGCCTTTTGTCCGTCATCCGCCCGCAATCTGACAGTCGGCAGAACCGAAATCAGTGCAAAAATGAGACACAAACCGGGCTTCATACTGCATGCTCCAACGGGATGGCGGGTGTCTGCCTGACGGGCAGCGGATTCTATCAGCTGAAAAAGCCCGACGCGACCAGCCGTCGACAAACTCGGCCGACTTCCGAGACGACGCCTTGTGCTGCTGGTCGCCATCCGAATCCACGATCGTCAATCGATACGCAGTCGACGGATCGCGGTCCTGATCTGGTCAGCGTTCTCGAAGGGCATATAAGCGGCGCGCATCACAAATCCATAGCGCTGTCCGACCACTGGATCAGGAACAAACCACTGAAAGTCCCAGGCCGGGTTTCCACTTCCACCGCCGGAAGGCGATTGAGCCAGCCAGATGCGATCTTTCGTCCGAAATATCTGAATGAAGGCCATCCCCTGACTGACGCCGTAGTACCACGGTTCTGTGTATTCATAGCCAGAGGGATGATTCACCAGCGTGAGAGGAAAATCGGCGTCAACTGGCGGCAGATTGACAGTTCCCGTCGGTCGGTGCGTGCTGTTCACTCCGTGTTTGGGCGTGATTCCGTTGACCAGCTGTGGCTGCTGAGTTGTTCCCGCCTGTCGTCCATAGAAGAAAATGGACTTGTCCTCAGGCTGATGGATGTAACTGGCCCAGAACAGACCGATGTAGTTGTTTCGAAAGCGGTCGCCGCGCGGAATGCACTCAAACGTGTATTCGATGACGCCGTCATCCAGCAGGCGGTATCGGCCACAGCTTTCCAGGAGGAAATTTCCGGTGGGGGCCTGATAAAGGTCCACGGTGAATTCATCCACCACACGAAGCTCCATGGGAAACCGGCGCGGTTCGAATTTCTCAATCAGGCCCTTTGTTGTGCCGTCATGGATGTGTTCAAAGTTCAGTCCGGCAATCCGCGGGACGAACAGATTCTGCGGCTGTTGAGCATGCGTTAAAGATGCAAGACCATTATAGCCGGCGTTATGTTTCGGCAATTCCGGAATGTCGATGGCTGCGTTGCCAACGACGATGATCGAAACATCACCCCGTGACATTCTGACGGAGTGTGCCTTCGGCACGTGATACCTGCGTGAGGTGTCTGTCAGACTGGTGGCGTTGTCTGCCGCTGGTGCTGTGGTCGTCTGCAACGCGACAGCCAGCAGAAAGAACAACGGGATGAGCTGTTTCACGGATACCCCTTGTTTGCAGGTGGCCAGGCTGATTGAATCTGCGCCAGATTTTTCGACGCAGCCGGTGTGCTGAAAACAGAGTCCGCTCAGGTTATCCCAGGCCGGCCGCGCATCCCGTCTGATAGGTCACAAAGGCAGCGACCCAGGCCAGCATCGTCATGTAGATGAGCTGGAACGCCGCCCATTTCCATGAACCGGTTTCTCTTCGAGTCACCGCCTGAGTCGGCAGGCACTGCATGGCCAGCACAAAGAACACCAACAGGCTGAGTCCGGTGGCCGTGGTGAATACGGGACTTCCGTCCGACCGAGTCTGTCGACGCAGCGTCTCCACGAGCGTGGTTTGATCGTCTGCCGCGTCTTCCCCGATTCCATAGACGATCGCAAGTGTTGATACGACGACTTCCCGAGCTGCGAACGAGGTGATCACACCAACGTTGATTTTCCAGTCGAATCCCAATGGCGCGAAAACAGGCTCCACCAATTTTCCGGCACGACCCGCAAACGACCACGCCAGTGATTCCTGAGCCATAATGCGGTCGATCTCAGTGGACGACGAGCTTCCGTTGTTCGCAGCCTGCAGCTGATTGATTCGTTCAACGGCCTCAGCGGAAATCGGTGTTCCTTCCGGCATTTTGGGATAGGTGGCCAGTGCCCACAGAATGACGGAAATGAGCAAAATGACCGTCCCCGCCTGTCGCACAAAGATCATTGCTCTTTCCATGACAGTGGCGAGGGCGTTGCGAATTCCAGGCATCCGATAGGGTGGCAATTCAATGACCAGAGGCACCGCATTGCCCTTGAGAATTGTTTTCTTCAGGCACCAGGCAGACAGAAGTGCGGCGAAGATCCCTAATATGTAAGCACCGACAAAGACGGCAGCCGCTGTGACCGGCGATTCACTGAACAACAGGGCAGTAATCATGGCGTAGACTGGCAGCCGGGCCGAACACGTCAGTAATGGCAGCACCAGAATGGTCACCAGTCGATCTCTCCAGTCCTCAATGGCTCGTGCTGCCATGATTCCGGGAATGGCACAGGCATGAGCTGACAACATCGGGACGAATGCTTTTCCGGGGAGTCCGGCAAACCGCATCAGTCGTTCCATCACAAAGGCGGCGCGGGCCATGTATCCGCTGTCTTCCAGCACCGTGATGAAGAAGAACAGGATACAGATCTGCGGAAGGAAGATGACGATTCCACCAACGCCGGCCACCACACCGTCAACCAGCAGGCTGCGGAAATCGTCCAGCGGCATGCATGCCACCAGCACAGAAACCAACACGGCGACAGTCGAGCTGGTTCCTGTCCAGCGGATTTCCGCCGCACGGTAGCTGCCCAGGAAGATCAGCATTGAGATCATGGCGGCGATCGGGAACCACAGCAGGGAATTCACATCGTGCGCCGGTATCAGGCTCTCTGCCAACCCGCCGAGACGTGCGAAGACCCCGTCGATGAGATCCATCGGCACCGAAGCCATCGAGAAAATCAGGTAGAAGACCGCCAGCATGACCGTCAGGAAAATTCCGGTTCCGATGGTCGGATTGGTCACGATACGATCAATGGCGGCCGTCCGTCGGCCCAAAGTTGCGGGTGTTGTAAGAGTGGCGGTCGAGACTTTTTCAGCCCAGTCGTAGCGGGCAGAAAATGTGCAGCCAGTGCATCCCGCTGTACATGATGAATAGTTCTCCGACAGAATCGGAAGTTCGCTGGTCAGCAGTCCATCAAGAGTTTGTTTTAGTTCCTGGAATCCTGTCCCCTGCTTTGAGCTGACAGGTATCACCGGGCAATGTAACTCCGCCGAAAGCTGAGCCACTTCAATCCGGATGTCTGCTGCAGTCGCTGCATCAAACAGATTCAGCGCCACGACCGTCGGTCGTTGCAGATCAATAATCTCACTTGCCAGGAACAGATTGCGTTCCAGATTTGTGGCGTCGAGCACGAGGACAACGATATCCGGAGCCGGTTCCTGAGGATGATTTCCCCGCAGAATTGACTCCGCCACGTGCTCTTCAGGACTTGTCGCCTCCAGGCTATAGGTTCCCGGCAGATCAATCACGTCCACACGTCCGCTGTCCAGCAACATCGATCCTGTGCGAAGGTCGACCGTGATCCCCGGATAATTGGCTGTCCTGGCGCGATGTCCGGTCAGCCGATTGAAGAGCGTGGTCTTACCGGTATTTGGATTGCCGGCCAGCGCAATACGCGGTCGTCGAGGACTTTGCAGCGTCACGGAACGTGTCTGCGAATCTGGAGGGCTGAGGTCAGGCATGTTTGACCTCAGCCGCCCTGATTGGTTTCGCGGGGTCTTGCATTGTTTCCACCGTGACGAATTCTGCAAGTTGTCGAGAAACACCCAGCCGACTTCCGACCACGCGAAGCACCATGGGATCACCCGGTTGAATCACCTCGATCCCGCGTCTGGCACAGATTCCCAGCCGCTTCAGCCGAATCATGGCATCCCCTTCGCACTCAACACGCACGCAGCGGAACGCCCCCGGTTCGGTGACATCGGAAAGTCGAGTGCCTGGCATGCAAATGCCCTGAATGTTCCACGATGGACGTCAGAATGATCTTGAGACTCAATCTCAGTAGATCCTACCGTCGATGGAGCGGAACGCAATGCCGACATGTTGCATGTCAGTTCGGGACCCGGTTGTTCCTGGATTTGGTTGAATGTTCCAGTCGACCGGGACTCGACAGCGATTGCCACGTTTTCGCCGGCACGCTGCTTTTTAGAGCGACCGAGATGCCATTCCGGTCTGCGTGGGAACAGCTTGTGATCGATGCGTTATTTGCGGCAGTCGTCAATGATCTGTTTCACGCGGTCCGGATCCGGGATCCCATTGACTTCGATTTCGATCCCCGATTGGCCGGCACTCGAAATCCCGACGGAGCCTACTCCGAAAATCCGCTGGAGGAACGTCTGGCGGACGATGATGTTCCGCACGTTCTCGTGAAAGACATCATTGGTGAATTTCGACAGGATGCCGCGCCGCAGCGTCGTCTGTTCGTTCGTGACCGTCAGCGTCGTACCAACGCAACGGATGTACCAAATCAGCAGAATCACGAGCCCGACGCCCACGAGACTTAATATCACCGACAGGACAAATCCGACGGGATGGTTGCCAAACATCGCCGGATGGGACTCGTACAGGACTCTTTCCTGCTCATCTGTTGATTGCACCATGGCAGATCTTGATATTCCGGGAACCCATTGTGTCGACGGTCGCTGAACGATGCCACTGTGACATCGGATCGGAGGTTCATGAAAAGAATTCACTCTTGTTCGAATCACGCCTCCTGCAGTGCCTTATTGATGTCGACGACCGCCGCTTTCCCGTCGCCAAACAACATCAGCGCGTTATCAGCTCCAAAGAGCGGATTGGCGATGCCCGCGAATCCGGGGCTGAGGCTGCGTTTGATGACAATCACGGTTCGTGCCTTGTCGACATCAATAATCGGCATGCCGGCGATCGGACTCTCAGGATCGGTGCGAGCAAGCGGATTGACGACGTCGTTTGCGCCCACGACGATGGCCACATCGACCTGATCCATGGTGGAGTTCACGTCGTCCATTTCGAGCAACCGCTCGTAGGCGATATCGGCTTCGGCCAGCAGCACGTTCATGTGTCCTGGCATGCGACCGGCCACGGGATGGATTCCAAACGTCACCTCGACACCGCGAGCCAGCAACAGATTCGTCAAATCTCGAACAGCGTGCTGGGCCTGTGCGACTGCCATGCCGTAGCCGGGCACAATCACGACTCTCTGCGCAATCTCCAGCATCATGGCGACCTCATCCGGCGACGTCGACCGCACGTTCGCGTAGGCTTCGTCGTCTGAGAGTGAACTGGTGCCGCCCTGCATCGTGCCAAACAGCACGGCCCACAGAGACCGGTTCATGGCGTCGCACATGATGCGGGTGAGAATCAATCCGGATGCTCCCACCAATGCTCCGGCGATGATCAGCAGATTGTTGTTGAGCACGAACCCGGTTGCTGATGCTGCCAGCCCGGAATATGAATTCAACAGGGCGATCACCACCGGCATGTCGGCGCCACCGATGGAAATCACCAGTAGCACTCCCAGTCCCACAGCAACCAGTGACATGAGCCAGAACCACAACTGTGCATGCCCCGGTTGAGCGATCAGGAGATAACCCAGCAGCAGGGCAAACACAGTCAGCCCGAGGTTGAGGAGCTGCTGGCCGCTGAAAGAGATATCCCTGACGAACTTCAATTCCTGCAATTTGCCGAATGCGACCAGGCTGCCTGACAGTGTGACTGCTCCGATTAGCCCCGACACGGCTGTTGCGCCAAGCACGCTGGCATCACTGAGGTTCGGAGCGCCCGCCAGATGTCCTCCTGCAACCAGCACAGACGCGGCACCGCCAAGACCATTGAACAGAGCAACCAGTTGAGGCATTGCCGTCATGGCAATACGCATTGCGAGAATGACGCCGATGGCAGACCCGATGGCAATACCGATCACGATGCCCGTGCGACTGACAACTTCCTGATGCAGCATCGTGGCGACCACCGCAATCAGCATGGCTAATGCGCCGAGTTGGTTGCCACGTACAGCCGTGCGCGGTCGAGTCAGACCCTTCAGGCCAAAGATGAACAGGGTGGCTGCCAGCAGATAACAAAGATCAATCTGGTCGGTACTCACGAGGCAAGACTTCCTAAATGTTTCCAATGCAAAGGGGGCGGATGGCTCTTTTGCTGACGATTGTTGAGGCCCGGTGCATCGATCTGCATCTCAACCACACCCGTTGCAATTCCTCGGTTAAAAAGTCGCCCCATCCGTTCAGCTGCCCTGCAAGTGGACTACTTTTTCGACTTGAACATGGCCAGCATGCGATTTGTCACCAGGAAGCCCCCGACGACGTTCATGGTGGCCAGCACCACCGCGAGGAACCCCAGCACCGAGGACAGAGTGCTGTGTTCCGATCCGGCAGCAAGGACGGCGCCGACCAGCGTGATTCCGGAGATCGCGTTCGATCCTGACATCAATGGCGTGTGCAGCGTCGGTGGGATCTTGGTGATGATTTCAACGCCCACAAACACAGCCAGCGCGAAGACCGTCAGCAACAGGATCAAGCGTCCTGCGGACGTCGAATCTGTGACGGGGGATTCCGCCGGTAAAACGTCGGCCAGTGAGACCAATGATGTGAACAGATATTCTGCCATTGTGGTTCGTTCCGATCAGTGGAGAAATCGGTCTTCAGACTAGTCTGAAGATGAATCATTTGTCGCGCCAGTGACCGCAGCTGACGCCTGAGCAGTCCCGTCGTCTTCTGCAGAAGCCAGCGGCGGCAGGTCAAGTAACTCGCGCACCCGACTGTTTTCGATTTGGCCATTTCTGGTGAGCAGCGTTTCCCTGACAACTTCGTCGCTGAGATCGATCTCAAGCTGACCATCTTTGATCATGCCCTGCAGGAATGTCAGTACGTTGCGGCTGAGCATCTCGCTGGCGTGAACCGGAATGTCAGACGGCAGATTCTTCGGCCCCAAAACCTTGACGCCGTTGTGGTCGACCGTCTCTCCCAGAACGGTGATCTCGCAGTTTCCGCCTCGTTCGGCCGCGATGTCAACAATCACGCTGCCGGGGGCCATCGCAGAGACCATCTCCTCTGTCACGAGGACCGGTGCTTTGCGGCCAGGAATCGCGGCCGTGGTGATGACGACATCGCAGTCGGCCACGACTTTTTTCATCGCTTCCTGCTGCCGTCGATAGAAATCATCATCCATTTCTTTGGCGTATCCGCCTTTGGTCTCAGCCTCGCCGGCCGATACATCCAGTTCCACGAATCGTCCGCCAAGGCTCTCAACCTGTTCTTTGACAGCAGGCCGAATATCGTACCCTGAAACGACGGCTCCCAGTCGCTTTGCCGTGGCGATGGCCTGAAGCCCGGCGACGCCGGCGCCGATCACCAGCACTTTTGCGGGTTTGATCGTTCCCGCAGCTGTCATCAGCATCGGGAACATTCGTGGGGCAGCAGTCGCCGCCAGCAGGACGGCTCGGTATCCGGCAATCGTTGCCATGGACGACAGGACATCCATGCTTTGAGCGCGCGTGATTCGCGGCACGAGTTCAAGTGAAAACCCGATCGCTCCCTGATCAGCCATATTCTGGATCGGTTCCGGAAAGGTGAGCGGATCGCAGCTGCCGATCAGCACCTGCCCATTGCGAAACCGCTGCAGGTCGTCTTGTCCTCGCTCCCCCGCTGCCCCGAGGTACTGCACCTGCAGAATGATGTCAGCCTGTTGAAAGACCTGATCGCGAGTATCAACCAACGCCTGTTTCTCGCGATAGGCATCATCGGTGAATCCGGATTCAACACCCGCTCCCGACTCAATGATGACCTTGAGTCCCAGTTTGATCAGTGCCGGGACGGTTGAGGGGACAACAGCCACTCGTCGTTCATGTGGGTCAGCTTCGCGAGGGATTCCAACGGTGAGACCGGGTGTCTCCTGGGACATGCTTCACGCGCCCTTTGGATCTTGTGTGGAAGAGTTGCGATTCGGAATACGTGCTGGCGTTATACGAGAATTGGCGGTGATTCGAAAGGAAGCGCAGGGTTGCAATCTCGTTCGCAGGAATGAGTGCTGGCGCTCGTCAGGGCCTGTTGCAGACGGTGCGGCGGGCGAAAAAATGGCGCGGGAATCCGAAACGATCTTTGATCTCAGCGGCTGGGATCGCGGCACCGGTGTCCAACACGACCGACGGTTTGGGTCAGTTCAGCGCTGGGAATGATTGTCATCACAGGACTACCGTTTGGGATTGCGGGAACACCGTTTCGGGAGGGCGACGCTCCTGCGGAGCCGACGCCATTATCAACGCCGCACGCATCAACGGCTCGGCGGGTGCCTCGCCCTTCCGGGGCCGAAAGGCGACGGCCAGGCGAAACGGACGCAGTGCATTCAGGTCATAGCGAAAGAATGACTTGTGGCCCCAGGTTTGTTGCCGCCCCCGGTGATTGCAGCCAGAACCCGCTACGTCTGTTCGAAAACCGCGCTATTCGGCAGGAGACGTCATCAGCTGCGGATGTTCTGCGAAGAACGCTCGCAGAATTTCCAGTTCTGTTGTCGTTAACAGCCCGTCCGCATTCTCGAACAGATTTCTGCTCACTGTCCAGGTGCCGAGCAGGTCCAGCAATCCAGCGAACGTTTGCGGATCCACTCCGCCTGCCGTGCGCACTGGAATCAGATCGTCTGCCGAAATGCCCGACTCGACCTGCAGGGTCGCCACCTGCGGGGCAAATGGCAGCAGCATCTGCAGTATGCGGACGCGCGAGGCCAGCCAAACAACGTCACCAGGATCCACCGGCACCGGCCCGCGGGCCGCACGACGAATCATTCGCTCCTCGTCAGCTGCACTCGTATGGGCCAGTTCACTGGTGATGCCAAAACAGATCACCTGCTCTTCGACCGTTAAGGCACGAGGTGTTTCACCGCGAAGTGTTTGCCAGATCTGCAACAGTAACTCAATCTGCACCTGGGGAGCCGTGCCCGCGAGCATGGGGATGCGATCAAGATATCCAGCGCGTTGATCAGACGTTGAAGCAGCAATGAACTCATCCAGGAGACTGTCGAAGACCCGCAGAAAGGCGACCCTGCAGGCGACATAGAACAGTCGGTTGCGATTGAGTTGGGTGAAGATATCCGTGTCGATCATTTTGAATTCGTCACAGCCGGACCGGCGGATCATTGCAGAAACCGCGGTCGGCGGCTCCCTGCCCGTCGATGGTGAGGTCAATCGGCAGAATTGCCGCTCGATGACATGGCACAACGACTGACCGGGTTGCCGGAAAAAAGTCGTGCCCCGCTGCATTTGTAGGCGGAATCCGGGCGGACTCAACGACCTATGCCCACCAAATCGCGGAATGGCATGTTGCCAGAATTCAACCACGACGCACGACCGCCCGGCAAGGCACACTGTCCAGTCCCGTTTGTCCGGAAATGATGCGCAGTGTGATGCCGGACTCACGTTCAGTCGACGCCATCAGCGACGGCTTCCTGCTCGTAAAAATAGTTGGCCATGAGGTGTTCGCCGCAAAACAAGATGACCAGGAACCCCAGCAGGACTGGAAATACCTCAATTCCCAGACGTCCCTCGCGCACCGCTCTCTCGAGTTCACCTGGATTTCTCACCACGGAATACCTGCCTTCGCCCAGCAAGGTATCAAGTTCAGGAGGTTTCAACGGTGTGAGGTTGGTTTCGGCATCATCCAGATTAACGGCGAACTCAGACCGAAAACCCCCGGATTTCTGAGGCGACATCAAGCGATAATGACCAGCGTCAAACGCATCATCGATCAAAACGGATCGTTGCTCCGGCTCCAGTTGTTCCACGGTTTGCCTTGGCCCTGGCCGCCGAAGGACATACTCCTCGAACTGACGATCTGCGGGGAGCTGAATCTCGATCGGAGCACCGGACTTAAAGTTACGACGTTGTTCCGTGGCTCCCGTCAGATACTGAATCATGCCGTCGGCGAGCATCATGAACGACCAGCTCACCGGCAGCTCATTCCATTGTTCCGTGTGGTCAGAGGTGTAGTCCACCGCCGTGGTCAGCATCAGTGACCGCCCGTTGCCAACTCGCCGCTCCAGCAGGGCCGGGCTGCTGTCGCTCCCGCTGTACGACATGATGACTCGTGCGTCTGGAGCCGGCTGCACCTTCCAGCGCCGTCGGATTGCAACTCCCAAAAGTTCGGCTCGGGCCTGTTGGTCGTAATCGAAAGCCCGGGTGATCGGATGGCCTGGTTCATATTTGAGCGTTCGCGGCGGCCCGGAATATCGAAGTGGCACGAGCAACTGTGCCGGCAGCACGGCAGCGCTTTCTTCACTGCACCACGCATCGGTCACGGCCCGCTGTGCTCCGCCGACGACAGTCAAAAGCGCTCCGCCCCTGTCGACCCAGCGTTCGAGCAATTCCCAGTCATCGCGTTTCGGACGCTGGCAATTGACAAGGCAGACGACATCGAATGAGTCCAGAGACCGGGTTCCCAGCCGTGATGTCGGCACAAACGTACAGTCGTAGTGGGATTTGCTGGAGGCACCACCTTCGTGTGACAACAAGGCCTGAAGAAGATGATCCGCATCGCTGACGTCGTCGGCAATGATCAGCAGTTTTGGCCGGGGTTGTACCCCCAGAGAAAAATACACTGCATTGTCAGCCTTCAATGGATCCGACGATGTGATGCGCATCAGGCCCGCCAGGAAGTCTGAGGCATCTCCCCCCGGGATGACCATGCGGGCTCGCGCCGAGACGCTTTCCAACTCCACGTGAACAGGTGCCGCAGGGCGACTTTCCTCTCCCTGATCATCCAGCAGGACGACTTCAACGCTGGCTGAATTCTGCGCCGCATCCGTCCGCTCGACATCGACCGAAAGGTCCATTCTGCGACCGGCCCCGATTGAATCGGCTGATAGTGTCAGATTCCTCAATGCCAGATTGACCGGGCGAGAGACGCTGACGTCGATCAGGAAAACGTGCAGCCAGGCGTGTTCCACCAGCAGGTCACGAACACTGGAGTCGTCTGGCAGTGTCCAGGCATTCCTGGAAAGGTCGGTGAAAATATAGACCTCCCGGGCAAACAGATCCTCGTTGTCAGATGTCCCCAATTCGTCCCGCACACGTTGCTGATCGTCGCGGTGTTCGGCGATCGTTCGCCGCAGAATACGGTTCATGGGCTCGACGCGAGACGCCGTTCGGAGTGCTTCGATTCGTGATTGCGCCCCGGCCAGATCGGCCTGGAAAACGAGGACGTTTTCCGGCGCGGACCCGGTCACGGCGACGCGACTGCCAAGCGGGAGATTCTGCAGGTGATCCGTAGCAATTTGTTTAGCCTGTTCCAGCCGCGTCAGGCTTTCATGGCGGTACGACATACTGACGCTGGTATCGAAGACAAACACCGCAGCCACCGGAATGTCGGCCGTCACGTCATTGTGTTTGGACTGGACTTCTGCACGCACTCGGACTCCCCACGGGACTCCAACCAGCAGTAGAATCGCCAGCAGCCCCAGCAGCGCGGCCTTTGCCCGCAGCTTCGCAACTCGCTCTCGCACAAGAAAAGTAGCAGCCTCCTGACTGGCCACACGCTGTGCCAGCCATCTGTAGGCGACGACAGACACTGTTGTGACCGCAAACAGAAGCAGCCATTCGTACCAGGCCAGACCATATCGAGCGGGTGGCAACGACGGACGAGTGAGCGCCAGCACGGCCGCCAGCAGCACACTCATCCGCAGCAGCAGCAGCAGCAAATGACGTAGCTTCATGCGCCGCGCATTGGCGGTGCGACGCGATTCGAGCAGCCGCAGCGCCGGAAATTCAATCTTCTTTGGCCGGGAGCGCATCATCAGATGCAGGGCCACCGGAATGGCCGCCAGCCCTGCACCGAACAATAAGCTGAGATTGATGAATGTCATCGGCGCTCAGCAGCAAACAGACAGGCCCCGTCCAGGTCTGTCAATCGGAGTCGACAGGTCACCGTGACGAACGACGCCTTACTTTGTGGTTTCTCATTACCGGCCGGTTGCAGAAACCTTGAGGACCTGGCCTTTGTCTGAGTCGAACTCGGAACCAAGCTGCGCGATGTAGAAGTCGTTGGCCGGTGAGAAGGCACACGACACGGGCCCTTTGAGTTTAGTGGCCGTGACCCTGACCTCTGCCTCGTCGGCCCCTTCGGGCAGGACCACGAGTGCGCCTCGGCCATCTTTCACTTCTGTCAATGACCAATTGTTGTCGATGACGACGTAGGCACCGCCCTGAGGCATCTCAGCAAATCCCATCGGATCGGTGAGCCCCGGAAGCGTCCATTTGCCGACAGGTTTCATCGTCTTTGGATTCCACTTGACGATCAATCCGTCATCCTTGCCACCGGCCCCTGAGTACAGCGCCAAAACGTGTCCATCGTCGCCGACAATGGTGGCCATCGGAGAATTCACATCGATACCCGCTTTGTCCGCGGAAAACGCAGTCGTGAGTTTTCGGCTTTTTACGTCAACCGCCAGAATCCACGTTGCAGCATCTGCTCCCTGGCCGCCCAGGTATAGGGTGGATCGGTCACTGGAGATGCTGAGTCCTGTCAGATTTCCTTCTCCCTTGTCCTTGTCGTCGTCGGTTGTGGGACCGATTGGATTGGTAGCTTTGCCCGAATCTGCGGTCCCGGGGCCATCATAGAACATCACCGTTTCTGCTCCGTCACCAACGCCGGCGTTGGTCACAGCCAGCGTGTTGTTGTCGACCCACACTGCTGACAGCGGGCCCAGTTTGAAACGTTTCTTGCCGGTGTCGGGATCGACTTTCCAGTACTCGGTTGCAAACCCGGTGATGTAGTCAGTGACCTTCCCGTCTCTGACGAGAATCACACGACCATTGCCCGAATCGCATACCGTCAGTGTCCCGTCCGGTTTGAAAGTGACACAGGATGGATTGGTGAGACCGTCAACCACAATTCTTGTCTCGTAAGGCCCATCGAGCCCAATATCGACCAGATCATCGGCCTGAGCAGCAACAGCGGCCAAGGTACAGATGCTGATTGTCAGAATGGAACGCATGAAAACAGGCTCCGCGCAGGAGGAGGAAGGATGTGTGGGGACGAGCGGTTCCGAATGCAAACGGGTTGGGACTTCGGAGGCCATCAACAGCCAATTGCAGTCGGTTTGCCAGGGCATTGCAAGCGAATCATTGAGTACCGGCCGGTTCGCACCAGGTCTTCCCGACGTCGTTACTCCTGAGCAGCGTACTGTTCTGCAAATTCCACGGCGAGTCCGTCAATGATTTCGCGGAAGCCATCTTCAGTGGCTTCCGGCAGCATGCGGAAGTTATTGCGGTTGAGTGATTCCCGGTTGCGAATGGTCCCTTTCGTCACCAGTTCCAGGATATTTGCACTGGACCACGGTCGTATCAGCATTTCGAATCGACTGTAGAGATTACGGCTGCTGCCACGATTCATGTTGACGTTATCGCGGCTGATGCGAGCTCCCCAACCCTCTTCGTTGACAACTGTCGAGTACTCAAAACCGGGGAAATGGTCGGTTAACTGCCTGAGGCAGCCCTCGATATGTTCGCTCAACGCCAGACGAAGTTGAGAATGCCGGCTCTTGAGTTCCTCTTCAGATGCTCGTTTCACGCCTTCTTCGCGACCTTTGGCGTGGCGCGAGTCCTGTCCGCGATTGATTGCACGCTTCAGTCGTTCTTCAAAACCCGACATGTTGCTCTCTCGTGACGGATGACTTCCCCCCTCGACGACCAAAGTGCCGGCGGGACAGGCGATTCATTTTGCAGGTATTCTCAGACGAATCTTAAGTTTCCCGCTTGCCGGCGTCACTCTTACCACGCCGGAAACCCGGAGGAATCCGGAGTCGGCCCGACGGTGGACTTGATGAGCCCGTGTTGGAGTCACCGCCGGTCAACGATTGACCAAAAGTCTGTGAGATACGTGGATGAGCACGATGACAAGAACATTAAAGTTCTCGACATCCTTCTCGACGCAACCCGGGGTTGGACGCCCATCCCGTTCGATCTCCGCCGCACAGAATTCAAGGTGCTGATCAAAAGCGGAACGCAGTGCAGCGACCGTTTCCGTGAGTGCCAAATCGTCCTGCCAGACGTCCTGCCGCCGTGGAAGAGCTGAGAAGACTAAAGCAGGCCGAACCACTCCCTGTCATGATTCCGTGTCCCGTATGAGTTGTCAGCGACGACAGCGTGGCCTGCACGTCGGGGTTCAGTCGCGCAGCAACCGTCTGCAGACGATTGAAGCAATGTGGCTGGACGTTCGTGCTGACATTGCCGTGAAGTGTCCTGATCAGGGCGCTCGACGAACGGATGTCTGTTGCCGGTTCCAGGGCTCGAAAGACTTCAGCAGTGGAGTTACCGGACTTTGGTATGACCAGCACCCCATCATGCCATCCACAGACTGTGAGTGGATGAATCTGCTCTCCGCGTCCGCCACACAATGCCGCACGATACCCGCTGAGCAGAAAATTGACGTCACTTCCCAGCGTTGCCGCGATGTCGTGCAGAATCGCCAACGGCAGGTTGAGCTCCCACAACCGATTCAACGTCCTCAGTGTTGTTGCCGCGTTCCCTGACCCGCCGCCCAGACCGGCCAGACTGGGGATTCGCTTGTGGACGCGAATCGAGACCCCACGCGCCCCATCAGCATGCATTTGCAACGCTCGGGCGGCTCTCACGATCAGATTGGACTCGTCCAGCGGAAAATCGAGCGAGCTGTCCTGTGCATGGCGATTTCCTGGTGCATCCCCATGGCCGCCGCCGGCGAGTGTCAATTGAATCAGGTCGTCGTGGCGTTCGGTGAAATGCAGCGAGTCGCACAGATCTGTGCGGACCATCACTGTTTCCAGTTCGTGGAATCCATCCGGCCGGCGTCCAGTCACCTCCAGAAAAAGATTGATCTTGGCTGGAGAATAGACCAGCCACGATTTTTCCTGCAGACGATTTGAACGAGGCAAACGATCTCTCCAGCTCCCTGGTGTTCCACATTGCTTCCCGGGGGCATGATTCTGAGATCAAACCCGGATGTCCTGCCCGATCAGTTGATTCGCACGCACGACTGACTAGGCTCCGGGAACAGCACGGCTGAATTTATCTCAGCCGGCATTCATTTGGAATCTTGAAGCCAGCGACAATGACAAATCCAGTTCTCATCAATGGTCAGTGGGTCACGTCCTCCGCAGCTCAGCAGTTTCGCGCGATGAATCCGGCGACTCAACAGGAGATTCCCCGCGACTTCCCGTTGAGTCCGTGGGAGGATATCGATCAGGCCCTGGCGGCTGCCGCAGATGCATCGCGAACGATGCGCAACTGGCCTGGCAGTCGCTTCGCTGAGTTTCTGGATGCCTATGCTGCTGAAATTGAAGCTCGCTCTGACAAGCTGGTTGCCGCGGCACATGAAGAAACAGCGTTGCCGGTGTCTCCCCGTCTGGCGGATGTTGAGCTGCCAAGAACGACGAATCAGTTGCGGCAGGCGGCCGTTGCTGCACGGAACGAGTCATGGCGCGAACCGACCATTGACACGGCGACCGGGATTCGTGCGATGAGAGGTCCGATCGGACCGGTTGTTGTGTTTGGTCCCAATAACTTCCCGTATGCTTTCAACGGCATCGCCGGTGGTGATTTTGCCGCAGCGATCGCTGCCGGGAACCCGGTGATTGCCAAGGGACACTCGAGCCATCCGGAAACGACCCGGCTGTTTGCAGAGGCCGCTCTCGCCGCGATTCAGGCGACAAATATGCCGGGGGGGCTCGTGCAGCTGATTTACCGGACGAGTCATGCAGACGGCTATCGGCTGGTTTCGGATCCGCGGATCGGCGCATGCGGATACACAGGGGCGCGTGAGACGGGGTTGAAGTTGAAGGCCGCTGCCGACGCGGCCGGAAAACCGATCTACCTGGAACTTTCCAGCATCAATCCGGTCTTTATCCTCGACGGCGTATTGAATCAGCGGCTTGACGAAATGGCTGACGAATTCACAGGGAGCTGCCTCATGGGTGCCGGCCAGTTCTGTACAAACCCCGGCATGGTCGTGATCAGTGACAACAACGCCGGGCAGAAATTTTCAGCAGCAGTCGCCGAGCGATTCGACGCGGCCACTCCTGGAACGATGTTGGGAGAAGGTGTCCGCCGGGCCTTCGGTGAGAGCATTGAGATTCTAAAGAATGCGGGCGCTCAAGTGCTGGCTGGCGGGAAAGCCGGCAGCGGGACCGGAGTGTGTTACGCCAATACCCTGCTCTCAGTATCCGGGTCAGGATTTTTGAAAAAACCCGAAACGTTTCAAACTGAGGCATTCGGGAATGGGTCGCTGTTCGTAATGGCCGATTCTGTCGAACAGATGGTGGAAATAGCGGAACATCTGGAGGGAAACCTCACAGGATGTATTTATTCGGATACCGAAGGCAGTGACGATGCCGCCTATGAAAAGCTGGAGCCCGCGCTGCGACCCCGCGTCGGTCGCCTGCTCAACGACAAGATGCCAACAGGCGTCGCCGTATCACCGTCGATGAACCATGGCGGGCCATTTCCGGCCACGGGGCATCCAGGGTTTACGGCAGTCGGTATCCCGGCATCGGTTCCCAGATTCTCTGCGTTGTATTGCTACGACAATGTCCGTCAGAACCGCCTGCCGCCACTTCTGCTGGATGCCAGCCCTGGCAAGGACATCTGGCGAAACATCGATGGTCAATGGTCGACGAACGATGTGGGCTGAGTAACGTTTGCTGAGCTGATTTCGGTGATGGCACCGATCGCCAAGTACAGCGTATTACGCTGATTCGTGGCCGCGCCGGAGGTGTAAGAGCCGATGATTCTTTGCCCCCGCGAGCCGGAACCAGCGACGAGTTTTCGTAAACTGGTCTATTGAATGGCACGCAGGACGGCCGTTGCGTGCAGCCGGATGCCAGGTGATGCGTGTCCGCTTTCAAGTTCCTGAATTGCGGTCCGCAAATCTGTTTTTTGCCCGTCATCGATGCGGTTCCACAGCTTTCCGACGGCAGTCAGGCAATTGACCAGTGCGGTCGACTGATCGAACAGCTGTGCCGCCAGGGCGTCCTGTTGCTCGTCCGTCGGCAGCTGGTCGGACTGGACCGAGGAGATGGGAACCGAGCCTTCGCGAAGCACATTGAGAACCGTGGGGATCCCGGAAACCTCGCCATTGCGTGACAACGCAATGGCCGCGTTGACTTTGGTTGATTCATCGCCATCCAGCAACAGGACCTGCAGTTGTTCGATCGCGTGCGGTCCGCTGACCAGCCCCAGTACGTACGCTGCGACATGACGGATGGACGGGTCGCTGTCCTGAGCGGCGATGGTCAGTTGCGCGAGGACATCTTCGTTGTCGATTGTGGGACTCGACAATGGCAGGGGCAATTCCGGATTCAGGGGACTCAGGTCAGGCGTCGCGGACGTTGTCGGCAAGGTGACCATTCCGGTCCGCTCGCCAAAATGCCGGGCAGCAATCAGTGCCAGCGACATCATGGCACTCTTGCGCACATCGTCAGATTTTTCATGCCGCACCTGCATTGCTTTGGCCAGTGCGGGCAACACGAGATCGTCGGATTCCAAAGAACCCATCGTGCGGGCGAGGAACACCTGATGATTGATCACACTCGACTCGTCACTGACCGGAGAATCCAGGGAATCACGCAGGAGGCCCGTGAGCCCCTCGGCAATATCCCGGCGAGCCGAGAGTCGTGCTGGATCATTCTGATCGGCGTGCCGTCCGTTTTGCAGCAGGACATACAAGTTGTGAGCTGCCCGCCAGCGCCGGTGTTCGTTGTTGTTCCCCAGTTCGACCACCACTCGTTCAAGGTCGACGTCCGAGCTCGCCAGCTGTCCAAATAATCCCCATACCGCGATCACGGCGGCGACGATCAGTGCCGGAATCAGGAACAGCTGAATGATGAAACCGGCGGACGGCGGAGTCACCGGTGGCAGCTCTTCAGCGATGCCGGCTGGCGATGGTTCTGCAGTCTGCGGACCGGAAGATTCAGTGGACATGGACGATTGCGATCACAACAGACGAACGAGACTTAAAAAAAATCGCCGGGACGTCAGGCGGACTGCCCGGGAAGCGGTTACTCGGTAATGATGTCCCGCACTGTTTTGCCAGTGGGAATCATCGGCAGCACGTGTTCCTGATAAGTGCAGATCACATCCAGCAGGTACGGCCCATCGTGGCTGAGCATTTCGGCAAGTGCTTCCGGATACTCCGCCTTGCTGCGGACTCGTCGCGATTTGATGCCGTAACCTTCAGCGATCTGCACGAAGTTCGGGTAGGTGTCGCTGGGCATGCTGCCGTCACCGTCTCCCAAAGCTTCCGGATGGTCGACCGGGCCGAGGTAAGTATGAGCACGACGTCCGTCCATGAAACGATCTTCCCATTGCGTCACCATGCCCAGGTGCTGATTGTTCAGCAGCAGGATCTTAACCGGCAGTTCTTCGCAATGCAGGGTGGCCAGCTCCTGGATGTTCATCTGGAATGAACCGTCACCATCGATGTCGATCACCAGTGAATCGGGGAATGCTGCCTGGACGCCCATGGCAGCCGGCAGGCCGAATCCCATCGTGCCAAGTCCGGAGCTGCTCAGCCAGCGCCTCGGCTTGTTAAATTTATAGTACTGTGCCGTCCACATTTGGTGCTGACCCACGCCCACGGCGATATAGGGATCCTGATCTTTGGTTTGGTTGTACAACTCTTCAATGGCATATTGCTGCTGAATCTGATCGCCCGCATCGCTGTAGCTGAGCGGATACTGCTTCTTCCACTGAGCGATTTTGGAATTCCAGTCACTCAGGTCGGGAATGTCATCATCCGTCAGCGCCGCGTTGAGCGCAATCAGTGCCTCCTTCAGGTCGGCCACGATGGGAATATGAGCTTCCTTGTTCTTGTGCAGCTCCGACGGGTCGATATCGACATGAACGATCTTGCCATGTTTGGCGAACTCTTCGAATTTCCCCGTCACGCGGT
>JBDOMX010000551.1:0-4284 GCA_039831615.1 Planctomycetaceae bacterium | reverse complement strand
GCAGGCCTTGATTGAATTTAGCCGCGGCACTCTGTGACGCGGACTTGGTTACCAAACGCGCGGAAATCCCCGCCACGGAGTGTCGAGGCTACATTGGAAGCAATTAATTCGCAAACTCTCCGTTGGGAAGTCGACAACTCGACTCGGAGAGTCAAGCTACTAAACAACCTCCTGCTCGCGCAGTTTGGCAATCTCTGCCGCCGAAAATCCGACCTCTTGCAGCACCGCGTCGGTGTGTTCTCCCAAATGTGGCGCGGGTTGTAGGGACTCTCTGTTCAATTCGCCCATTCGTAACGGCATGCGCGCCAACGGGACGGGGCGTTCTTCGCCATCGAGTTGCACGTATTCCAACAAGCCACGCTCGCGAACGTGCGGATCGTCAAGCGTCTCGTTGAGACAATAGACTGGGCCACAAGGGATTCGTGCCTCTTCCAATTCCGCCATCGCTTCGTCTCGCGATCGCTCGGCGCACCAGGCAGACATGATTTCGTTGATCAAGATGTAGTTTTCACTGCGCGCCGTGTCGTCCTTGAAGCGTGGATCGTCAACCAACTCCGGTCGCCCGATCAGCTTCGCCCAGCGAGCGAACATCCAGTTCCCGTTTGTGGCCACGATAATCCAGCCGTCGCGTGTCTGGAAGGTATCGCTGGGCGCTGAGAAGAAACCCGCGTTGCCCTGTTGCGAGCGGCGGATGTCGGTCGCGGCATGCTCGGCGAGCAGCGGCAGCATGAACGTGACGCTCGTCTCCAGCAGCGAGACTTCCACAAGCTGGCCGCGGCCAGTTTCTTTCCTCTGGTAAAGGGCGGCCATCGCGCCGTACGCCGCGTGCAGCGCCGTGCCGTAATCCACAAACGGAACGACTGATCGCACCGGTGCATCGGCAAAACCGGTCAAGTGCATCGAGCCACTCATCGCCTGAGTCACGCCGTCGAAGCCGACCCGCTCGGCGTAAGGCCCGTCCGAGCCGAATGCCGATGCCATCACCAGAATGATGTCTTCCTTGATCTTCTTGAGCGACTCGTAGTCCAGACCAACTTTTTGAAGCACCTTAAAGGGCAAGTTGGCGATGACGATATCGGCACTTGAAACAAGGCGGCGCACGACATCCTCGCTGCGCGGACTCCCGAGGTTCAGAGTAATACCACGCTTGTTCCTGTTCAGATTGAGGAACATGGCACCTTCGCCACGCGACGTGACTGGGCCGACGGAGCGATCTTCTCCGCCTTCTCGACGTTCAACGCGAATTACGTCCGCGCCCAAGTCGGCCAGCAGCATGCCGCAATAGGGCGCGGCGATGTAGCGGCCGAAATCGATGACGCGAATGCCCTCCAATGGTGCGGTCATGACGATCAGTATAACGCGGCGAAACGCAGCGTGGCAACCGTGCGTGTAGCTTGACTCTCCGAGTCGAGCCTCTTCCCCCGCAATTGCTCGATCGGCGAGTCAGACGCCGTTGAGCCTACGAGTACTTCGCCAACTCCGCGCGGGCCACGACCATGCGATGCACTTCGTCCGGGCCGTCCGCGAGGCGCAGCGTGCGCATGCTGGTGTACATACTCCACAGGGGCGTCCATTGCGAGACGCCTGTCGCCCCGTGCATTTGGATCGCGCGGTCGATGATGTCGCAGGTGAGTTTCGGCACGAGCGCTTTGATCGCTGAGATGTAGACGCGAGCCTCCTGCGTGCCCAAGACGTCCATCGCTTTGGCTGCCTGAAAAACAAGCAGCCGCGCGCTGTCGATCTCGATCCGCGAATTGGCAATCACATCGAAGTTGCCGCCGAGTTTCACGATCGGTTTGCCGAAGGCTTCCCGCGAAAGGCCGCGGCGGCACATCATCTCCAGAGCCTTCTCGGCCTGGCCCAGAGCGCGCATGCAGTGGTGGATGCGGCCCGGCCCGAGGCGGCCCTGGGAGATCTCAAAACCACGGCCCGGCCCCAGAATGATGTTATCCTTCGGGACCCTCACGTTCTCCAGCTTGATGTGCATATGGCCGTGAGGCGCGTGGTCGTGGCCGAACACGTGCATCGGGCCCTGGATATTGACTCCCGGCGTGTCCAACGGCACCAATATTTGCGACTGGCGCAGGCTGCGATGCGCGTCGGGGTCGGTCTGCACCATACAGATCATGATCTTGCAGCGTTCGTCACCGGCGCCGGAAATGTAGTACTTCTCGCCGTTGATCACCCACTCGTCGCCTTCAAGCACGGCCCGCGTCGCGATGTTTTTCGCGTCGGAGGACGCCAGGTCCGGCTCCGTCATTCCAAAACACGACCGAATCTCGCCGTTTAGCAGCGGTTTGAGCCACTGTTCCTGCTGTTCCTCCGTGCCGTACTTGCGCAGCACTTCCATGTTCCCGGTGTCCGGCGGGGAGCAGTTAAACGACTGTGACGCCAAAGGACTCTTTCCCATCTCGACAGCCAGGTAGGCGTAATCGAGGTTCGTGATGCCTTCGCCGTTCCAATCGGGCAGAAAGAAGTTCCACAGGCCCTGCGATTTGGCTTTGCTTTTGAGACCCTCGATGATTTCCGTTCGTTTGTCGCCCAGCTTCCAGCGGTCTTCTGTGTTCGGCGAGTCGTCATATTCCTGCTCGACCGGCAGGACGTTGTCCGCGATAAACCGCTTGACCTCGTCCAACGTCGGCCGGAATCGCTCCGACAGCTCGAGATTGTACAGCGACTGGTTTTCGGTCATTAACGCCGCGGTGGGCATTGTTGAAGTTGTCATAGGTTGTCGTTTGTTTCGCGTTGGTTAGCGTCCTAAATCACCATTCCGCCATCGACCTGAATCACGGCTCCGGACGTGTACGAGCCGGCGTCCGAGGCCAGAAAGACTGCCGCTCCGATCAGTTCGTCGACTTGACCGATCCGGCCGACGGCGGCGGTTTTCGTGACGCGGCCGAGAACTTCCTCATTTTCCCACAGCGCGCGACTCAGGTCTGTCTTGATCAGACCCGGCAGAATGGCGTTGGCGCGCACCCCGCCGTGCCCCATGTCGCGAGCGAGCACCTTGGTCAACATAATCAGCGCGCACTTCGTGACGGAATAGATGCCTTGATTCGTGCTGGCGCGGAGCCCGGCTACCGACGCGATGTTGATGATCGAGCCGCCACCGTCAGCCATCATCTTCTTGCCGAGCCTGACCGACAGCAGGTAGGGCGCTTTGAGATTGACATCCATCGTCTTGTCCCAAGCCCACTCCTCGGCGTCGGCGATATTTCCGTAGAAAGGATTCGTCCCGGCGTTGTTGACCAACACGTTGACGGTGCCGAAACGATCTTCAGCCGCACCAATCAGGCGATCCCGGTCTTCGCCTTTGCCCACATGTGCCGCCACGCCGAGCACTTTGTCCGCACTTCCCAGTTCGGCCACGGCGGCATCCACGTTTTCTTGTTTGCGGCTGGCGATCGTCACATTGGCTCCCGATTCGAGAAAACCTTTGGCAATCGCTAACCCAATCCCTCGCGTACCGCCGGTGATGACGGCGTTCTTGCCGGCCATGGAGAAACCTTCGTACATCGTAATGTGCCTTTCAGGATTGTCCGCACTGCGCCAAAATTACAAAAGATTATTTCGTCACCAACAAAGCGAGCGTCTCGGCGATCATCGCCGGTTTCTCTTCGCCATCGATCTCCACCGTCTTTTCGGCTTTGACCAACACCCGGCCGGGTGACTTCTCGGTGACCGAAATGATCTTGGTATGGACACGCAACTTGGAATTCACTTTTACCGGATTAAGGAAACGTACGCGATCGAGGCCGTAATTGAGACTCATTACGCGGTTCCTTAGCTGGGGAAAGTCCGATGGCCCATGTCCCGCCAGCAAGGAAAGTGACAAGAAGCCGTGCGCGATTGTGCATCCGAACGACGAGTCCTGCATGCGATCGGGATCGACGTGAATGAATTGGTGGTCGTCCGTGCAGTCGGCGAATTGATTGATGCGGTCCTGGTTGACCTCGAACCAATCGGAAGGGGAAAGTTCCTTGCCTTCATAGGCCTTCAATTCTTCCAGCGTTATTTCGTTCGGCATGTGTTTCCTTTCCGTAGCTTGACTTTCCGCATCGAGCTTCACCGGCATCGCTAAATCAATGATGTGAGTTTCAAGACCATGTAAACGGCGAATCCGGTGTACAACGCCGTCGCACAGATGACGAAGAAGATGTTCACGACTCCCGGCCGAGCCGACTTTGGCAAGTACTTCAGGTTGAGATATAGGATCGCGGGGACGTAAATCGCCATCGCGCACCCATTGATCGCGGCGTTGATGAAGAAGAAACCGAGAATACT
>JBDOMX010000171.1:0-4288 GCA_039831615.1 Planctomycetaceae bacterium | reverse complement strand
CAGTTCAGTTCAGTTCAGTTCAATTTTATAAGTCATAGTATGGATTATCTGTAATGTCCATGCCACAATATTTTTGAGGCTTTTTCTTGTAGTCTACTGGTTTGTAAAGGTCATGTTCTATTGCTTTTTGAAGTAAAAATTTAAAATTATGCCAAAATTCGTCGGTATGGCCAATAGATGTAGTCATAATATGTCCAAGTTCGTGAATGGCTACAAATGTTAGAGTATTTTCATCAATGAGATTATCCTCCTCTTTTGTAATAGTAGTGCAGAAAGCCAGTTTTTCACCTTTATTTTCAGAATAAGCAGTATAAGTGCTGGTGGGTAGTATTTCAGTTATTTTGGATGGATTAAAGTTTTTATGTAGGAGTTGAACATTTTCCCGACTGGGATGCACCCGATGGAAGAACGTCGGTGGAATTTGGCGGTCTCCTCGGCGGTGGTGGTGATCTGTATTACGGTGAAACTGGCATTTTCACATTTGGATTGACGCTGCCGTTCGATGCCTTTACGAACGGTCCGTCCACGCAATATTTCGGACTCCGTGTGACGGCCAATCCGGAACCGACCAGTCTGGCTCTGGCCGGATTTGGAATGGCCGCTGCGGCGGCAGCTGGAGCGAGGCGTCGCCGCCGTGCGCGACGTGGACGGGATGCCGGGACATCGGACGGGGCCTGCGAGCCTGTTGCGACTTGCTCCGCAACCTGATTGATAGGTTCATTGCGACCGCGGCACCTGGCTGTCAGAGGATGCTCTCGAGCGGTCTACTCGAAGCTCCGGAAGCCACGATTGTAGGCAATTCGTCAACTTTCCCCGGTATGAGGGATGGATCAGAAACCGGTCTCATTCAAGTTACGCAATAGATAATTGAATGAGAGAAGGCTGAGAACGACGTTGCCAAAGTCTTCAGCCACCGTGTTCTGTAGAATGACGACATCCTTGGGCCTGATCAGAATCCGATGCGTTGTGTCGGTCAATGCCCGATTGAGATCGACACGAATCGGTATCTGACGACCACCCGCGACTTCCCTCAGGATGATGACTCGACTGGGTGGAAACACGGTTCCACCTCCACCTCCACCGCCACCCATCATGCTCTGCATGAATTGACTGCCACCTGATCCACCGCCTGCAGCCGCTAATGGCGTCATACCGGCTCCCAAGGCCGCGCCAGACAGAGCGATCGCGCCGACCACGTCCAGGTCTTTATCCCGTGGCAAAGCCACTTCCCCGCCACCCAACTGGCCACCGGTGAAATACGTCTCTTGTTCACGTGACTCAATCAGGATGATGTCACCCTGTTCCAGTATGATGTCATCCTGATCAAATTTGGGCGGATTCTTGGGATCAAACCGGAGTGGGATCCGTGTGGTGTTCTTGTCGTTTGGCAGCGGACGCTCACCTTCGCAAACACCGCGTCCCGCTTTGATCTCCGCGACAATCTGATCTCGCGCGGTCGCTGACTCGAATCTCCCCCGCAGAATCAGCACTTCGTTTTTCACATCTAATCCGGGGAGCCCCCCGGTCGCATTCAACGCGTGCAACACATCATTTTCGTACATTGGCATATTCAATGTCGCACCTGACCCACGTTTTGTGACACCTTCCGTCCCCCCACCTTCTTGCCGGATCACCAGGACCTGAATGGTCCGCCGTTTAATCAGGGAGATAATGATCCGGTCGTTGTCCGGCTTCAAGATTTGTTTATCAATCGTAAAGGCTTTTCGAATCGTGTCGGTCGCTTGAACAATTGACAGCCCGTCCAGTTTGATAGGCGCGACAAAGGGAAGAGAGACCGTACCATCGTCTCGAATGGGTACGGGAAATCCTATCGCAGGTGCGCGGCTTGGATCGTCGGGAAAATTGACCGGTGGCAGTTCATCTGGATTCCCTAAAACGTTCTCGATGTACACTCCCAAGATGTCTCCTGGCCCCAGAATGTACACGTCCGGAGGATCCTGGCGCAGACGAGAGATCGAGATGGGTTGTAGGTCGTCCTTCTTCGTCGTAACCAGAAACTGAGCGGGTACTCTGTGGGCAGGTATGGCTGGAATGCCATTGATCATCGTTGACGAACATCCGACGATTGGAATCACCAGCATCGCCATCAATGTCAGCGTCAATTGTAGTTGAGATTTTGACATGGAAGTCCGTTCTCGCTCGATTCTTGAACTGATCAATTTGTTTCCTGGCCAGACGCCAAACGTGTTATCAAAACTGCAACGAGCCCCAGTGACTCTCGGCTGCTCTGGCGATCTCAAACCGTGACAGTGTTAATTTGACTTCTTCTCGGGGTTTGACGTTTCCGGTGATGGCTTCGGCTCGACTGCTGGTTCAGTCGCCGGAGTGGAAGTCGCTTCTGCCGGCGGAGCGGCTTCCGGTTCGGGCGGTAGGTTTTCATCGGGCTCTGGTGTGATCGTGATTTGGTGCTCCGCCCCATTCGGAACATGCTGAGACTCAATCGTCGGCGCTATCGGAATCCGAGATAACTCAATGATGTCGTCCTGTTGGGCGGCAAGAGCACCGTGTGAGAATCCATTGAACCAGGCGTGAATCCTGGCTTTGCCGGACTCGTTTTGATACCAGATGCTCCAGTACTTATGGGGAGGCATGGCCGGCTGGCATCCATTGCCACCGGCAGCCACACTCTCATAACCATCGCGAAACCCGGCACCGAACGATGACGGTTGCTCAACGTCCTCATAATAAGGACGCCACCGCGACCATGCCGATCCGGCCGCGACGTCGTCCCGGATGCACATTGCGAAATCATCGATCGAGTCACTGATCTGGTAGCAACCCGACATGCACCCCAGCAAACAGGCTAGGGACCACAACTGTTTGGTTCTCATATAACTCACTCGTCTTCAATCATTGGTCTTTGCGTCAGTCAACCACCGACAAGTCGACGACGGTCACGGCGCCACCCAAGCTGGCTCTTGAATTCCGATCCAAAAACCCGCCTGTCGCGCGGCATCTCGCACAGACTTCGAGTCTTGATACATGGCACTTCTGATGCCCGATGAAACGTCGCCAACAAATCGATCCCAAACATCGTTGGAGACCTGGTGATATCCCCGCCCACGTGCGTCCGCGATGTACATGATCACTTCGCTGATCGCCAACACCGCCAACCCTCGCACACAAGGATCATGCTGATTGAGTGCCTTGCTGAGAATCTGCAAGGCACGCTCGTCTCCCCCACTCACCTTAGCCGCCGCTTCTGCAAACAAGACGACAACCATCGCATTTCTCTCGGCCGTCATCGCATCCAGCAGCGCGGGAAGCGCCGGCCGTGCCGTGACGCTCAATTCCCCAAGCTCAAAGGCCGCCATCACGCGACTTGATGCGTCAGCAGCACTCAGGCCCATCACCAGACCGTCCAGACGTGATGTCGCGTCTTGCTCCGGCTCTTGAAATTCTGGAGCCAATACCTGCCTGACATTGGCCACATGATCGTCAGGCTGTGAACCAGCAGATACGGATTCGATGGATACCTGCTCGGCAGCATCCTGGAATGCATCACGGAAACCGACTTGCCCCGGACGTTCGTCGACAACGTCTAATTGATGTTCTCGGTACGGCAAAGCTCCCGCAACATTCGTGCGCGTTGTCAAACGAAACTTGACCATTTGCCCTCGATGGCCAACCATCTTACGAACGACCTGCTGTGAAACAGACGGCGTTGACCTGTTTTCGGGAATCCCACTTCGGATCACTTGAGAAACGGCTTGCCGAGACTCTCCTGAAGATTCCTGTGACACGATGGTGGGAAACTCGGAGGATGATTGAACGCGCGCATCGAATGCGATGTTCTCCGATTCGGGTGGACGAACAACGGTTTGTGGTCTTGTGGGTTGTTCGACAATGTTGTCAGCCATCGCATCGTCGGCCGCTGTAAAATCGCGCTGCAATTCCGGAGTCGCCAGCGGTGACTCGACCGGTGCATCGTGCACCCGACGCTCACCGGCAACCACCGGATTGTCTGGTATTTCAAGTCCACTGCCAGCCTCGAATTCTCGCAGTCCCACAACACGTTGCGTCGCAACTTGACCTGAACCGTCACCGACCGAAACGGGTGGGTTCGGAACGACCTCAACACGCGCGTCGCCCGCGCCACTTGCAAGTCCGTCGTCACTCGAAACCTCGGCATTGACGAGTTCGATCGGTCGCGGATTTATGATCGGTTCAGTGAGTGTTGGACCAACTTCTTGTCCGAGATCGGCAGCGATCTCCACGACGCGACGTGCGGCATCAACATGATTCGGATTGAATTTGAGAATCTCCC
>JBDOMX010000438.1:0-4294 GCA_039831615.1 Planctomycetaceae bacterium | reverse complement strand
TGGTTCGCCCAGCAGGTGCCCCTGTGTAATAAAGACGTCCAGATCACCATCATTGTCCATATCAAACAACGCGGCGCCAGGTCCCACCATTTCCACCATGTAGAACTTCCCCGACATCCCGTTTTCGTGGACAAAGTTCAGTTCCGTCTGCCTGGCAACGTCGGTGAAGATCACCGACTCCAGTAGAGATTCGGGCGCGCTGGATTTCCCGGTGTTCGTCGAGCAACCGCTGCCGCTGAGCAGGATGAAGACGACAGACAACATGATCGTGGAACACCGCCAGTGCCACCGGTTTGTCATGGTGACCCGTTTCCGATGCCGCAGTGGGGCGATCTTGAGAGTTGCGTTGTTCATCAGCGCTGAGTGCTCTGTCCGATGTAAATTGAGGAGAACCATTCGGGTTGCCAGTTCCCTTGTCCTCAGATCAAACTGGCAGAGCCAGCGGCACCCATTCGATCAGTCGTCGCTAAAACGGGAAAAGCCTTCTACGGGGTACTCTCCGGAGGAGTCGGTTCGGGCTCATTTTTTTTGTCTGTCTCACCCGCGACTTCCTCGCTGGTGCCGTCCTCGCTGGCAACATCGATCGTGACCGGCTGCCTGATCGTTGGAAAAGTCGCGTCTGCTGACCAGGGCTCGCGGCAGGTGTGCTTGTTTTCGTACACCGACAATTGCTTTTGGAAGTGTGCCTTAATCGATTCCAATTTGGTCGGAGCCAACTTGTCGACAGCCCACGTTTGGGCCGCGATCGCCTGCTCAAAATCTCCAACTTCAGCAAATGCCATAGCCATCGTTTCCGCATTCGCGACGGATTTCTTCTTATCGTACATGGGACGGATCAGTTCCACGGCGCGTGGGCCGTCACGAAGATTGTCGACCGGGCACGCTGCCAGGAGATGGGCCAGGGCGATCGTCCCACCGGAAAACTCGGGAAATTCGAGGACGCAACGTTCGGCACGTGCCAGGGCTTCGTCGTAACGACGCAGAGAAGTAAGCATACGAACCTCACCCAGATTGGACGACAAATGGGCCGGGTCCGCAGCCAACACTTCACCGAATGCCTGCAAGGCCTTGTCGAATGAGCCTGCGTGACTGTACGCGGACGCGAGCATGTAGCGATACTGGACGCTGTTAGGATTCAATTCCAGTGCCTGCTGAATATAAGCCAGCGCCTGCCCATGATCACCGGCGCGGTCATGGCTGCGCCCCAACAGGCTCAACGCTTTCTCGTGCGTTCCCGCTTCCAGGACGCGAAGCCAAAGTTCGCGGGCCTTCTGATGATTGCGCAACCGCTCCCAGGCGATGCCACTGTTGATCAACAGGTTTTGGGTGTCCGGCGCAATCTCCAGACCTTTCTGAAACAGTTGCAGGGCTTGTTTGAGGCGTCCCGACTTCATGGCGCTGGTGCCGGCCCGGTTGTATTTCTGATGGCTCCTGTCCAGCTGACGCACTGACGCGATCAGCGAATCGCGGTGGGCAATGGACTGCTCAGCACGCAGACTCTTCGCCTGTTCGAGGGTCTTCTCGGCCTTCGCTACCTGACCGTCTTTCCGATATTCGGCCGCCAGCAACAGCATGACGCTGCGTGCCCTTGGTGCGGCTTCAAGCACGCGTTCAAAAAAACCAATCGCCTTCTGACGCTCACCGCGAGCGGCGGCGACCTGTCCCAGTTTCATCAACGCCATGCCGCACTCGCTGTCCTCCTCCAACGCCTTTTGCAGGTGGCTTTCAGCTTGATCGAGTTGATCAGCAGCCAGATAGATGTCGCCCAACGCGGTGAGCATGGCGGTCCCCTGATCCGTGGAAACAGACATATCAAGCGGGAGAATGGCCAGCGCCCGCTCGATCGAATCCGCCGCCTGATCCATATTGCCGTTCTGTCGGTGTGCCTGGCCCAGCAGGTAGGGCCAGCGGAATTCGGTGGGTTGCCACTTGCTCGCAAAATCAAAGCAGGTCACGGCTGCATCGAAGTAGTTGTAGGCGTAGTAGTGCTTACCGACTTCCGCCACGGCACGTGCCCGCAGCAAGGGATCCGTGCTCCTGGGGTTCGTGAGCAGCAGTTCACATTGCGTGCGGGCTGCGTTGACTTGTGCCTGGGATTCCTGTCCCAGACGATCCAGATTCGGATGTGGCATCATCTCCATTGAGAACGGGGCCGGCGCCGCCTTGCTGTCGGAATTCGCCGTGTACCGAGCGAGTGCCCAACTCACGGCAGCCGCGCCAAACAACAGCAACAACAGATTGAGGCGAGATTTGGGCATGGGGTCAATTCAGCGTGTGCAAGGTGGAAGAAAACTCCCCGGCAGCGTGTTCCTCTCGTTCCCAGGCTCCTGCCTGGGAACGCCTCTCCCCGAAGCTCCGCTTCGGACTGTGCCAACTCGCTCTCAATCGCCCCCAAATCTACCATTGATGCTGAGCGCTTCGTCCAACGCAGCAACTTCGGGCGTCACTGGATCGGCCAGTACGTCTCAGGTGACATCAGGGTTTGCGCTGGCACTGGCAAAGCCAGTGGAACGACAAAAACCGTAGCCCGACAACGCTGAGCTACGGTGTTTAAATTGGCAGAATCAGTGAATTTGTGGAAAGCACTGCCACAAAAGTTCGGGTCACACGGCCGCCGCCTCGTCAGCGGGATTCTTTGCGGCTTCACGTTTGCGGCGGCGGAGTTCCCGCAGACCAGGAGCGCCCATGGATATCAAACCCAGCCCCATCAACAGCACGGACGATGGCTCCGGTACAGCAGCCCCGGCCCCGGCCCGGATGTGATTTCCCATGTCGTCGTAGGCTCCGTCAAGAAGCGAGAGAGTTCTCCCCTGGCCGACGTGAACCTTGATCCAGCCGTAGTTTCCGTTGAAGCGAACGCCCACGAAACCAGTCGCAGAGCGGGAGAAATTGCCGAACGTACCCCCAGTGGATCCAGTAGTTGTCATATTACTGTTCAGCGTATGAGTCAGATAAACACGTGTACCCGCGCCGAAGAGCCCCGCATTGGTTTGCATGGCACCCGGGGACGAACCGGCAGATCCAATCAATTGACCTGAACTGAATTTCTTCGCAATGCCGTAAATGCCGGAATTGCTGGCATTGCTGACAGCGATTGAATTACTGGTGAGAGCCCCGGAAACGAATGCCCCGTCTTGACTGACATAAACGGTTGTTGCGGTGGAACCTGTTCCACCCCCGGAAGTAAATTGACTGCTCTTCGCTGCAAACTGAAAATCAGCCACGGAATCCCCGTCGAGGTCAATGGACCGGGATGAGTTATTGATGACAGTGGGAACGTTCGTCATCTTTTGGATGGCGGCTTCCAGGCTGGTTCCGGCGACCAGAGCAGCGGAAGTGGCGGCACCGAAGCCCACACAGACATGTCTGACCCTGCGTTTTCTATCTTTCCCGGCGAGGGCCAACTTGGCGGTGGCTGAATAGCTTTCCAGTTCGTCTTCGAATTGCTTCTTCAGTTCAGATGTCATTTTTGTTGTTCCATCAATGTTTGATTTCGGGACACTACAAAAGGGCGGGGTCTTTTCTCGGCGACAACCGTTGAGGCAGGGCGACACGCAGGTGGATCGGAGTGCGTCTTCTGTCTGAACCGACAGAAGAGAGTCCCGAATCCTTTCGTGACGCTGCACTCAATCCCTTGGTGGCCGGAAAACGCCGTCCAGAAATCGAGGAGGAATCAACAGCCATTCAACAGGTTGAATGGTCTGGACCAGCTGACACGCGGTCAGCGATACTGACGTAATCAGGGCGGCAGGCGCACCGCCCGACCCGGCGGGTCCTGAAGACGACAAAGAGGCGGCCATCGAACCACCAGACAGGCCATTCTCCACCGGATCGTGAGGAGGTGGTGGCGGCGTTGGTTTCTCCGGCTCTGTTTCCGCAGATGTTCCGGCCCCCGTCTCCAGATCGACCGTCTGTCCTTCCAATGCTTCCAATTCAGCGACCGACAGGATCACAATCGCAGCGGTCGCACCGTCGCCCGGCAGAATACTGACGGCGAGGGTCGAAACGAACAAGCTTGTCTGCAAAAGTCGATGCACGGCTCAGATGGCAAAGAAGGTTGGGAAAGTAGAAATAGGTGAACAATGCCTGATGTCCAACTGAGGCCAACGTAATTTCGAATGGAAGTGTTTGCAAGTCAGACGGGGCGCGCATTTCGGGTAATTTACAGAGAATAGGATGATTTGCGCGAGTTCGCGTGACGGGCCATAATTCGAGCTTCGAATGATGTCCACTTCTCAGCAGGGAATGCCATGATTGAAGTCGCCGAACAACATTGGGGAACTCTCAGAAACGC
>JBDOMX010000865.1:0-4298 GCA_039831615.1 Planctomycetaceae bacterium | reverse complement strand
AGTGCCGAAATCAGCGGGATGGCGGCCAATGGCAGGGGACCGAAGAAGACAGGATCAGGTTGCTCAGAAATGCCATTGTTGCCGGACCAGCCTATGTGGAACTGGATTTCGAAATTGCTGAACAGGTTCCGAGATTTGGCGATACCAAACGAGTGATCGGATACACCAACCTGAATGGCCCGCTGGACGAGGCAGCGGTCGATCAGGTTTTTGAGCGTTGCTGGAAAGCAAAGGCAGACGTCGTCAAATTCACGTGGCTCACCGAAACTCTGGATGACACCTGGCCATTGCTGGCAGCCGCCACACAGCACCGCGAACTTCCGGTCGTGGGTAAAGGAATTGGGCCCAGCGGTCTTGCCTTTTCTCTGTTGGGCCGGCGATACGGTTCCCCATGGATCTATGCCGCGCTGGAGCGGGGGATGGAAACCTGTGACGGCGAAGTCACGGTTTCACAACTCGAAAACGAATACTGCTGGTCGGATGTGACTCGTCAGACTCGATTCGTGGGAGTTGTCGGGCGCGGACCTGCGGAGAATGCGACAGCTCGCATTCTGAATGCCGCCTTTAAAGAGTTTGAAGTTCCGGTTCGCTGTTTGCCGCTGGTTCCCGGTCGTCCGGATCGGCTCCGAAAAATGCTGGAGGTCCTGAAGATTCATGCTTTGATCATCAATAGTGAATACACAGATGACATGCGACATCTTGTGGACGATCTGCATCGTACCGTGGGCAGCGACGGTTACATGGATTTGCTGTCCGAAAAACAAGGCCGCTGGAAGGCGCGTGCGACTTTGTTCGATTCGATCGACACAGCGGCTGCCAGTGTGCGGAAAGGCGACAACTGGGCTCAGGGTCGTGCGATTTTAGTGATTGGTTCTGACTCCCTCTCGGTCAGTATGGCCAGCCGCTTCCGCGAAATGAAATCGGCAGTCAGTCTTGCGGCCCCGTCTGACAATTTGGCCGTGAGGGCCGCTAAGAAGGCTGATGTGCGACACGTCCCGTGGAATGCCATTCACAGTCTGGTGGTTGAAGGTGTGGTACTGACTGACGCCAGTGTGAAATGTGGAACGGCGCGAGGTGAATTGAATCCGTCTCTGCTGCGCGAGCGGCTCACCGTGGTCGATCTGTTGAGCTATCCGGCGGAATCCCCGATTGCAGAGGAAGCCCGCGCGCGGGGCTGCCACTATGTGAGTCCCTCCATGATTTTCGCCGGTCAACTGCAGAATCAATTCGGTTATCTCACGGGAAAATCACTGCCGTTGGAGGCTTTCCAGAAGGGGCTGGCGGAATAAGCATCGTGTACGAATGGCACTGTCGACGCTGGCAAAGTCGACAACGTTTCCGATGCTGCCAGCATCGGTTTCGGCAGGCAACATTTGCTGCTAAACGAAAACTTGCGATAGTCCCCGTTTGACGCTCCCTGCGAGGAATGCCGTTTAACTCATCATCGGAGCCGTGCGTTCCAGCTCACAGGGCGGGCGTTCTGACCCTCGAACCACGGCACCGGCCTCAGCCGTCCGATACAAGATACGAGCCACCTGAAAGCCGAGGGTGAGATAAAGTTGGACGGCCTGCTGATTGTTCGCGGTGACTTCGAGCGTCGCCCGTCGAACTCCGCTACTGCGGAACCCGTGAAGCGACTTGAGCAGCGCGGCGCGTCCCAGCCCGAATCCTCGATGTTCCGGAACAACACCCAGATTCTGAATCGCTCCGGTCATTCCCGACCGGACCAGTCCCTGAATCATCGCACAATCATCGGCCGGCCAGTCGGGTTCCGGCTGGAATTGCACGAGCCATGTGCCGCTCATGGAAAACTGAGTATGTTCCACGGTATCTCGCAACAGGCGGCGGCAGCCCGCCAGACTGCTCAGACAATGGAACAGCTGACCGTCGACGTCGTTTCGAAATGCCCGCCACTGCACCTGGGCATGACGTTCCTGAATGAGCGGCTGCCAGGGGACGAAATGATAACCATCCGGGAGCTGCGGCGCTGCCAGCGATTTTTGCAAATCCAACTGCATGCGGAGCCGCTTATAATGCTGTGCTGTTGCGCTCATCCAACCCAAATCCGACAAATCGATGCCACAGTCAGGTGGCGACGCGAGCTTGCAGTGGACCTCAGACGGTCTGAGGATTGTACCGGAACGCCCGCACAAGTCAGCTGAAATGTCCCAGTGACATGACAACTGAGCCGAATTTGCCCGGTTCTTCCAGATGCCGCTGTTGGCAGAGCAGCAGAAATTCTCTTTGATCTCCCTGGCTACCGAAAGCACAGCATGACGACGACAATTGCCATGGACGCAGCCACCCTGCCGGGACGGAGTAACGAATGAGAATCTGGGTTGACGCGGATGCCTGTCCGGGTGTCATCAAGGACGTTTTGTTCCGAGCAGCCAAACGCTGCGAAATCAGAGTCACGCTCGTCGCCAATATGTCGCTGCACACTCCCGCGTCGGAATACGTCGATAGTGTGGTGGTCAGGGCCGGTGCCGACGTGGCCGACGCCCATATCGCGCAGAATACGCAATCCGGTGACATTGTCGTGACTGCAGATATTCCATTGGCTGCTCGAGTGGTGGACGCGGGAGGAGTGGCCATCGATCCGCGCGGCGAATTGTATACCGAGCAGAACATTGGATCACGATTGCAGGCACGCAACCTGATGGATCAACTACGAGGTACCGGCATGGACCTCGGCGGTCCCCCCCCGTTCAACAATCGCGACAAGCAGGCATTTGCGAATCAGCTCGACAAACTGCTGGTTCAGCTGCGACGAGAACTGCCGTGATGATCTATGGTCGAAACCTTTGTGCACAAGCAGTCGTTTCATCGAGCCGGCCCGAGCAGCCAGCGTTCGGTGTATCGACGGCCGCAGCTTTTGGGGCACGCCGCCGCATTTTGTGTTCAGCGTTTGTGACTGGTTCCCGCGCACCATGTTGGCGGTCGATGCCCGCGCGTGGTAGTGGTGACGTTCAGTTGCAATCGTCAATGGCGTTGAGCAGACTGACGGATGCTGAGCCACGATGGTCCACGCCATTCGGCGTCTCGGTGGTGCCGTCCCCACTTCTGTCGTGTGCAAGAAACGAAGGGAGCTGTTGATGGAATACCGCATTCAGGAATTGAAGCTGGGAGGCGTTCTGGATCAGGCGATATCGCTCACGAAGAACCATTTCGGAATTCTGTTTACGATCATGGCGCTGGTCTACATACCAGCCGTTTTGGTGATATATTTCGTCCAGCTGTCTATCTTGCCAACACCACCGACGATGACTTCGTCGCCTGAGGAGATCGCAGCCTTTCGGCAGGCATATGTCAAGGCCATGCCGATATTGGTCATACCAGTTCTCATTACGGGTGTGATTCTGATTCCGCTGGCCAATGTAGCGGTCGTCGACGCAGTCGCCAGGCTCTATCTTGGGAAGCCGGCGTCGGCTATGGATTCACTCAAGGTTAGTATCGGAAAACTTCTCCCACTTCTTGGGACCTCAATCCTCGCCGTACTCGCAATCATGTGCGGTGCCCTGTTGATCATTCCTGCATTCATTTTCGCGTTCTGGTTCTGTCTGGCGACACACGTTGTCATCATTGAAAATATCAGTGGCCCGGCAGCACTTGGAAGAAGTCGGCAGCTCGTGCGCGGCAATTTTTGGACCGTAAGTGTACTCGGTTTAGTGATTTGGATCATTAGTTTGGCGCTTAGCATGGGCGCGGGGCTGGTCACGCAGCCACATCTACAGATTATCCTTCAGGTGATTCTTGAGGCCGTGACAACGGTGTTTGCGACCGCCGCGATGGTCGTGTTTTATTTCTCATGTCGCTGCGGTCATGAAAACTTTGATCTGGAACACCTTGCCCGGCAGATGGGTGAATCGTCGTCCGCTGACACCTCGGAAGGGGATGTATTCTGACTTCCCGATTCAGTGTGACGACCGTTCCTGCCATGGTGCAAACGCCCCTGATCCTGCTGGCAGAACCTGCAACATCAGATGCGATTCGACGGAAAGCGACTGAGGTTGTCTCTCGCGCTGAGTACCAGCTTGACGAGGGACTGAGCGAAGAATCTCAGACGCTCTGGTTAATGCTGCTGCGCACGTTGTTAAGGCCCTTTGTCTGGCTGTCGGACGTGATGGGAGGGCTGCCCGCATTCATGCAGGTCATGGTGATCATTCTGCTGTTGATCGTGGTGCTGGCGTTAATGACGCACATCATCTGGTCGATCGTTGCCGCCGCCAGGGGAAAGCGTCGCGGCAACCAGACGGCTGGTGCAGGGACTGTGCGAGAGTCAGATCCGAAAGAGCTTG